>NZ_JBNQTI010000036.1:46341-57368 GCF_050325825.1 Kitasatospora sp. LaBMicrA B282 | reverse complement strand
GCGGGGCGGGCCGGCACCGGGACCGGCACCGCGGCACCGGGGGCGGCCGCCGCGGGCGGCTCGGGCGCGACCAGCCGGCCGACCGGGGCCAGGTGCCCCTGGGCGGCGAAGCCCCAGTCCAGCAGCGCGGCGGTCTCGTCGTAGACCTTCATGTAGCTGTCCGGGTGCATGTCCGCGACCAGCAGGGTGTGCCCGTCCCGCTCGGCGGCGCCGACGAAGGTGCTGCCGGCGTTGGTGGTGTAGCCGTTCTTCACCCCGATCAGGCCGGGGTACTTGCCGAGCAGGCGGTCGGTGTTCTGGATGCCGAAGGTGCCGCGCTGCCCGGTGCGGGCATCCACCGCCCCCGGGAACTGGGCGTCCCTGGTGCCGCAGTAGGACCGGAAGTCGGCATTGCGCAGCCCCTCGCGGGCGAACAGCGTCAGGTCGTAGGCGCTGGTCAGCTGGCCGTCCTCGTCGTAGCCGTCGGGGGAGACCACGTGGGTGTCGCTCGCGCCCAGCTCGACGGCCTTCTCCTGCATCTGGCGGACCGTCTGGTCGACCCCGCCGTTCATGTGGGCGAGCACGTGCACCGCGTCGTTGCCCGAGCTCAGGAAGACCCCGCGCCACAGGTCCTCGACCCGGTAGTCCAGGTCCTCCTTGATCCCCACCAGGCTGCTGCCCGCCCCCATCCCGGCCAGGTCCTCCGGCGCCACCCGGTGCACGGTCTTCCGGTCCAGCTTGGGCAGCACGGTGTCGGCGAAGAGCATCTTCAGGGTGCTGGCCGGTGGCAGCCGCAGGTGCGGGTTGTAGGCGGCCAGCACGTCGCCGGTGTCGGCGTCGGCGACCAGCCAGGACATCCCGGTCAGCCCCTCCGGCAGCTTGGGCGCCCCGGGCTGCGGCGCGACCTGCACGCCCGGCTGCCCGAGCCGCTCGCCGCCGACCACGGTGGCGACCGGCGGCGGCTCGGCGGCCGCGCAGGGGGCGGCGGCGAGCAGGAGGGCGGCGGCCAGCACAGCCACCCGAACGCCAGTACGACTCGTCAGGTAAGCATCCAAATGCACGCGGTGTCGGTACCCAGTCCGGCGCGCACCCGGCCCGCGAACACCGCCCAGGTCCCCGGAACGGGGGACCGCCCACTGCGCCGATCGGCCGCCCACCCATACTGGAACGGCCGCAGTGCCGCACCCCAAGGACACCCACCGATGAAGCTCAGCCGCCGCACCTCCTGGTTCCTCGCCGCCTTCGGCGTCTGGTCCGTGATCATCTGGACCACCTTCGTGAAGAACCTCTGGGCCGACTCCGCCCACCAGGCCTTCACCAACGGCGACCACAGCCACCCCACCGCCTTCTTCTGGATCCACCTGGCCCTGGCCGTCACCTCCTTCGTCCTCGGCATCCTGGTCGGCCTGGTGGGCCTGCGCGGCCTGCGCCCCCGCCCGACGGAAATCCGTTGACCGGACGGCGACGCCACTGACAGAGTCCCCCTCGTTCGATCTGCCATCGAACTTCTTTCGAGGGGGACTCTTCTTCTTGCGTACTTCGCGCCTGCTCGCCGCCGGCGGCATCCTCACCATGGCCGTCGGCCTCGCCAGCGCTCCGAGCGCCGTCGCCGGCGACGGCCTCTCGTTCAGCAACCCGCGCGTCTCGCCGGCCCCGGTGCTCGCCCCCGGCGGCACCCCGACCGAGGACTGCGCCCCCGACGGCACCCCGGGCTGGGTGGGCCGGTCGGTCACCCCGCCCACCCTGAGCGCCGACGTCCAGGTCCCGGCCGGCGTCACCACGCTGCCGGACATCGCGGTCCGCGACACCACCACCGAGCCGTCCACCCAGGTCTTCCGGGCCACCGGGCTCGCGGTGCAGAACGGCACCGTGAGCGCCCAGGTGCCGGGCCTGCAGGACGGTCACAGCTACGTGTGGCACGCGTACTCGGTGACCGACGAGGTGCACACCTCGACGCCGGAGTGCCACTTCCAGGTCGACCTGACGCCGCCGACGGTCTCGGTGAACTCGACGGACTTCCCGGCGCAGGGTTCCGGCCGGACCGCGACCAAGTACGCCGGCCAGGCCGGCACCTTCACGCTCACCGGCACCGACCCGGCGCCCGCGGGCGGCGCCGCCTCGGGCGTGGCCTGCTTCCAGTACGCGATCACTCCGGCCCAGCTCGGCATCTTCACCGGCTGCGGCGGCGCCAACACCGTGGTGCCCGACGCCACCGGGACGGCGAGCGTGCAGCTGACGCCCAAGGACTGGGGCACCAACACGCTGACCGTGCAGGCGATCGACAACGCCGGCAACGTGTCGCAGCCCTTCTCCTACAACTTCTACGCGCCGAGCAACCCCAACCCGCCGACCGCCCTCGGTGACGTCGACAACGACGGGGTACCGGACATCGTGCTGCCCGACAGCGCGGGCAACCTCCAGGTGATCAGCGGCAACGGCGGCAGCACCACGCCGCGCGAGACCTTCCCGGCGGCCGACGCGCCGGGCGGCTCCGGAAGCTGGGCCGGGCTGCAGGTCGCCCACCGGGGCTGGATGCCCAACGGCGCGCCGGCCGACACGGTCTTCGTGCACAGCAAGGGCAACCTGTACCGGTACACCAACCAGGGCTCGCTGCAGCTCGGCAGCCAGTACGCCACGCTCGTCCCCCGGCCCACCACCTGCCAGGACGTCACCGGGGCGACCGTCAGCTGCCCGGCGGGTTACGCCTCGGACTGGTCGGCCGCGGACCAGGTCGTCGCGCTCGGCTCCACCGACCCGGGCAGCCCGGACGACCCGTCGCTGCTCACCGTCGAGGGCGGCAACCTGTGGCTCTTCGACCACGTCAACTTCCGCGGCTTCACCGTTGCCCGGCAGCTGACCACCGCGGGCAACTGGGGCGGCTACGACCTGGTCGCCCCCGGCGCCGACGCGCAGGGCAACCTGGCGCTCTGGGCCCGTGACCGCGCCACCGGTGAGCTGCACGCCTTCCCGCTGCCGAAGAAGGCCGACGGCAGCTTCGACTTCTCCGCCCTGGCCGACCCCACCGCGCACGTGGTGGCCACCGGCTTCACCACCGCCGCCTACCCGACCCTGGGCAGCTCCGGCGACGTGGACGGGGACGGTGTGCCCGACCTGTGGGCGGTCACCGCGGACCGGCACCTGGACGTCTTCAGCGGCTGGACCGCGCCGTACGACTTCGGCGCGCTGAAGTAACGGCTCCACGTCACGGCGAAGGCCCCGTCCGGGTGAACCGGACGGGGCCTTCGCCGTGACGTGCTCGACGCGGGGTCAGAAGCGGCGCGTCACCAGGGCGCGCTTGACTTCCTGGATCGCCTTGGTGACCTCGATGCCACGCGGGCAGGCCTCCGAGCAGTTGAAGGTGGTGCGGCAGCGCCAGACGCCCTCACGGTCGTTGAGGATCTCCAGGCGCTGCTCGGCGCCCTCGTCGCGCGAGTCGAAGATGAAGCGGTGCGCGTTGACGATGGCGGCCGGGCCGAAGTACTGGCCGTCGTTCCAGAAGACCGGGCAGGACGAGGTGCACGCGGCGCACAGGATGCACTTGGTGGTGTCGTCGAAGCGCTCGCGGTCCTCGGCGGACTGCAGGCGCTCGCGGGTCGGCTCGTTCCCCTTGGTGATGAGGAACGGCATGACGTCCTTGTAGGCCTGGAAGAACGGGTCCATGTCGACCACCAGGTCCTTGAGGACCGTGAGGCCCTTGATGGCCTCGATGGTGATCGGCTGCATGCCGCCCTTGCCGTCCGGGGCGGCGACGTCCTTCAGCAGGGTCTTGCAGGCCAGCCGGTTGCGGCCGTTGATCCGCATGGCGTCCGAGCCGCAGATGCCGTGCGCGCAGGATCGGCGGTAGGTCAGGGTGCCGTCCTGCTCCCACTTGACCTTGTTGAGGGCGTCGAGGACGCGCTCCTTGGGGTCCATGGTGAGCTGGTAGTCCACCCACACCGGGTCCGGGTGCTCCTCCGGGTTGAACCGGCGGATCCGCAGCGTGAAGGTGACCATCTGGACGGCGCCGGACTCGGCCGCGTCCAGTGCCGAGGAGTGCGGGGCGTCGATCGTGGGGGCGCTCATCAGTACTTACGCTCCATCGGCTGGTAGCGGGTCGTGACGACCGGCTTGTAGTCGAGGCGGATCGAGGTGGTGCCGTCGGCGGCCACCTCCTGGTACGCCATGGTGTGCTGCATGAACTTCACGTCGTCACGGGTCGGGAAGTCCTCGCGGAAGTGGCCGCCGCGCGACTCCTCACGGGCCAGCGCGGAGACGACCAGCACCTCGGCCAGGTCGAGCAGGTTGCCCAGCTCCACCGCCTCCAGCAGGTCGGTGTTGTAGCGGAAGCCCTTGTCCTGGATCGCCACGTTCTTGTAGCGCTCGCGCAGCGCCGCGATGTCCTCGCGGGCCTGCTTCAGGGTGGCGCCGGTGCGGTAGACCATGGCGTTGACGTCCATGGTCTCCTGCAGCTCCTTGCGGATCTGCGCCACCGACTCGGTGCCCGTGGACTCGCGCAGGCCGTCGACCAGCGCCTGGACCTTCTCCGCCGGGTCGGCGGGCAGCTCGACGAACTCGTGCTTGCTCGCGTAGTCGGCGGCGGCGAGGCCCGCGCGGCGGCCGAACACGTTGATGTCCAGCAGCGAGTTGGTGCCCAGGCGGTTGGCGCCGTGCACCGAGACGCAGGCGACCTCGCCCGCCGCGTACAGGCCCGGGACGATGTCGGTGTTGTTGCGCAGCACCTCACCCTCGACGTTGGTCGGGATGCCGCCCATCGCGTAGTGCGCGGTGGGCTGGATCGGGATCGGGTCCGTGTAGGGCTCGATGCCGAGGTAGGTGCGGGCGAACTCGGTGATGTCCGGGAGCTTGGCGTCCAGCTGCTCCGGGGGCAGGTGGGTCAGGTCCAGGTAGACGTGGTCGCCCTCCGGACCGCAGCCGCGGCCCTCGCGGATCTCGGTGTAGATCGCGCGGGAGCAGACGTCACGGGACGCGAGGTCCTTCATGACCGGGGCGTAGCGCTCCATGAAGCGCTCGCCGTCCTTGTTGCGCAGGATGCCGCCCTCGCCGCGGGCGCCCTCGGTGAGCAGGATGCCCATGCGCCAGATGCCGGTCGGGTGGAACTGGAAGAACTCCATGTCCTCCAGCGGCAGGCCGCGGCGGTAGACCAGGGCCTGGCCGTCACCGGTGAGGGTGTGGGCGTTGGAGGTCACCTTGTAGAACTTGCCGGTGCCGCCGGAGGCGAAGACGACCGCCTTGGCCTGGAAGACGTGGATCTCGCCGGTGGCCAGCTCGTAGGCCACGACGCCCGCGGTCTTGCCGTCGTTGATCAGCAGGTCGAGGACGTAGAACTCGTTGAAGAACTCGACCCCGTGCTTGACGCAGTTCTGGAACAGCGTCTGCAGGATCATGTGGCCGGTGCGGTCGGCCGCGTAGCAGGAGCGGCGGACCGCGGCCTCGCCGTGGTTGCGGGTGTGACCGCCGAACCGGCGCTGGTCGATCCGGCCCTGCTCGGTCCGGGAGAAGGGCAGGCCCATCTTCTCCAGGTCCAGGACCGCGTCGATGGCCTCCTTGCACATGATCTCGGCGGCGTCCTGGTCGACCAGGTAGTCACCACCCTTGACCGTGTCGAAGGTGTGCCACTCCCAGTTGTCCTCCTCGACGTTGGCCAGGGCGGCGCACATGCCGCCCTGGGCCGCGCCGGTGTGGGACCGGGTCGGGTACAGCTTGGTCAGCACCGCCGTGCGGCTGCGCTGGGTCGACTCGATGGCCGCGCGCATGCCGGCGCCACCGGCGCCGACGATGACGGTGTCGTACTGGTGAATCTGCATGGGAGTTGTTCTCGCCTCTGGCCTGCGCCGATTAGATGTTCGGGTCGAAGGTGAAGATGACCAGGGTGCCGAGCAGCACGGTGAAGACCGTGGCGGCGCCCATGAGGCCCTTCAGCCAGAGCCGAGTGGAGTCCTTCTCGGCGTAGTCGTTGATCACGGTGCGCATGCCGTTGGCGCCGTGCAGCATGGCGAGCCAGAGCATGAGCAGGTCCCAGCCCTGCCAGAACGGCGAGGCCCAGCGGCCGGCGACGAAGGCGAAGCTCACCTTCGAGACGCCGTGGTCCAGGACCAGCATGATCAGCAGGTGACCCAGGATCAGCACGACCAGCACCACGCCCGACAGGCGCATGAAGAGCCAGGCGAGCATCTCGAAGTTGGTGCGGGTGCGGCGCGGGGTCTTCTTGGTCCGGGTGCGCGGCGGCTCGACGACGAAGGCGTCGGCGGGGTTGCCGGTGCCCAGTCCCTTGCCGGTGTGCGCCTGCGCGGACGGAACCACGAGGTCGGAAATCTCAGTCGACATGCCGGATCACTTCCCGAACCAGGTGAGCAGGGTGTGCTGAAGGATCGGGTAGAGGGCGAGGGCCATGGTCACGAACCAGACGCCCACGACGCTCCACAGCATCTGCTTCTGGTACTTGGGGCCCTTCGACCAGAAGTCCACCGCGATGACCCGAAGGCCGTTCAGAGCGTGGAACAGGATGGCGGCCGTCAGGCCGTACTCCATCAGGTTCACGAGCGGGGTCTTGTAGGTCTTGATGACGGAGTCGTACGCCTGTGGCGAGACCCGCACCAGGGCGGTGTCGAGGACGTGGACGAGAAGGAAGAAGAAGATGAGGACGCCAGTGACTCGATGAGCCACCCAGGACCACATGCCTTCTCGGCCGCGGTACAGCGTTCCAGCCGGCACGGGAAACCCTCCGGAAGCGGTTGACGGGCTCCCGGCGTCGGTGTCGGTCAGCCCGGCCGGGTACGGTCCACCGGCCGCGGTCATCCTATCGACGCCTCGTCGGGCTCCGCCTCCGGGGGGTTTGAGTGTGATCAATCAGGCACGGGCGGCCTAATGACCGACTTTTCGGTGACCGAGGGTCACGCCGTCCTCGCGGTACGGTGACGAATCCGCCCGATCAGGCCCCACCGGCCACCGTCGACCGCGGCCGAGTGCCGCCGAGGACACCGATGACCCGTCGCCGTGCCGCCCTGTTACTGCTGCCCGCACTCGCGGTGGGCGGGTGCGCCACCGTGCAGCCCCCGGCGCCCGCCGCGCCGCCGCCGGCCCGCGCGCTCAGCGCCGCCGAGCTGCGCGCCGCCGCGGTGACCGCGTCGGACCTGGGCGGCGGATACACCGTCACCCTGATGAACCCGCAGGCCGGCGGCCCGGCGCCGGGCGCGCCGCGACAGCTCGCCGACGTGCCGGCCTGCCAGCCGGTGCTGGACGCGATCGGCCCGGCCGACCCGACCGCCACCCCGCAGGCCGAGACCGACCTGACCACCGCCCCGGCCGGGCACCCGCAGACCCTCCTCTACACCGCGCTGCTCGGCTACCCCGCCGGCCGCTCGACCGAGCTCCAGTCCGGCCTCGACCAGGTGCTCGCCAAGTGCACCGACTTCACCTCCGGAGTGCCCGGCCAGTCGAAGGCGGCCCGCACCCGGCACCAGCTGGTCCGCGCCGACACGCCCACTCCCGGGGGAGCCGACGCCGCCACCGCGTTCACCCTGACGAGTGGTCCGCAGGCGGGCGGGTCGGAGCTGACCCAGCGGGCCGCGGTGGTGCGGGTCGGCACCGCGCTGGCGGTCTTCTCCACCGTGGGCAGCGCGAAGGAGCCGGCCGCGGTGCCGGACCCGGTGGTGGTGCAGGCGCAGACCAGGAAGCTGCGGGCCGCCCAGGGGTGAAGAGCGGGGCCGGTCGGCCGGAGCGGGTCAGCCGGAGCCGCTGGCGACCAGGTGCTCCAGCCGGTGCAGCGCGATCCGGCGCAGCTCCTCGGCGGCGACCAGGCGCTCCTCGTCCGGCTCGTTGGCCAGCCGGGTGCGGATCGAGCTGAGCACGGTGTCCAGCATCTCCTCCGGGTCGACGCCGGCCAGGCAGACCACGAAGACGTGGCCGAACCGGGACTCGTAGGCGGCGTGCGCGGCCCGCAGCGCGGTGTGCGCGGCCTGGCTGCCGGGGGCCCGCATGCCGAGCAGCGGCTGCGGCATCCAGCTCTCGTCGGCCAGCGCCTCGGCCAGGTCGCTCGGCCGCAGGTCGTAGGAGGCCTCGCTGGCGGCGGCCAGCAGCGAGTCGAGATCGGGGTAGGGGCGGTGGGCGGTCAGTCGCAGCGCCCACCGGTGACTGCCGCAGCAGGCGAGCAGGGCCTCCTCGGCCGCGCCGGGGTCGGCCTCGTTGAACCGGTGCAGTCCGACCGCGGGGCTGGGCGGGATGGTCGGCCGTGGTGCGGGAATGTCGGCCGGGATGTCGCTGGCCAGCGGGTCCTCCTCGGGAGGCGGAAAGGGGCTCGTGGGTCGGACGTAACCAGCATGGATCACGACGAGGCGTGCGCGGGGTCGCCCACGCGGCGCCGAGGTCCTCCCGGGCAGCGGGACCACGGTAGTTGAGCGCTCATCAGTTGGGGAGGGTGCGCGCGCAATTCACCCTGACGAGCTATCAAGTTGTGACCACGGCTGCCTGGGCCGGTCCGGCGGGCCCGGCGGCCCGCCCCACGAGCCCCGCCCGGGTCAGTCCCGGTGCACCTTGTAGTTGGAGGCCTGGGCCCGCGGCCGGACCACCAGCAGGTCGATGTTGACGTGCGGCGGCCGGGTGACGGCCCAGGCCACCGTGTCGGCGATGTCCTCGGAGGTCAGCGGGTGCGAGACGCCCTGGTAGACGGAGGCCGCCCTGGCCTCGTCGCCGCGGAACCGGGTCACCGCGAAGCCCTCCGACTTCACCATCCCCGGCGCGATCTCGATCACCCGGATCGGCTCCCCGACCAGCTCCAGCCGCAGCGTGGCGGCGATGGTGTGCGCGGCGTGCTTGGCCGCGACGTAGCCGCCGCCGCCCTCGTAGGCGGCCAGTGCGGCGGTGGAGGAGAGGATCAGCACGGTGCCGTCGCCGGTCTCCCGCAGTCCGGGCAGCAGCGCCTGGGTCATGTGCAGCACGCCCAGCACGTTCACCTGGTACATCGCCAGCCAGTCGGCCGGGTCGCCCTGCTCCACCGACTCCGCGCCGAAGGCCCCGCCGGCGTTGTTGACCAGGACGTCGACCCGGCCGACGGTGCGCGCGAACTCGTCCACGGCGGCCCGGTCGGTGACGTCCAGGGTGACCGCCCGGGCCGCCCCGCCCCGGCTCTCGATCTCCTTGGCGAGCTGCTCGATCCGCTCGGTGCGGCGCGCGGTCAGCACCACCTCGAAGCCCTCGTCCGCCAACCGCTGCGCGGTCGCCGCGCCGATGCCGCTGCTCGCGCCGGTGACCACGGCGACCTTCCGCTGCCCGGTTTCCATTGCCGTGTCCTTTGCCTGCTCCGTCGTGCCTGACTGCCTGCGGTGCCATCATCGCAGGCAGCGTCCAGGTTGTTCCCGGCCCACCCCCGCGGAGGATCCCGATGGCAGCAGCGCCCCGACACTCCGAGTCCGGCTTCCCGATCGAGCCGGTGTACGGCCCCGAGCAGCCGCCGCCCGAGATCGGGGTACCGGGCGAGTTCCCCTACACCCGGGGCATCCACCCGACCATGTACACCGGCCGCCCCTGGACCATGCGGCAGTACGCCGGCTTCGGCACCGCCGCCGAGTCCAACGCCCGCTACCGCCAGCTGATCGCCGGCGGCGGCCACGGCCTCTCGGTCGCCTTCGACCTGCCCACCCAGATGGGCTACGACTCGGACGCGCCGCTCGCCGCCGGCGAGGTCGGCAAGGTCGGGGTGGCGATCGACAGCGTCGAGGACATGGCGGTGCTGTTCGACGGCATCCCGCTCGGCGAGGTCTCCACCTCGATGACCATCAACGCGCCCGCCGCGATCCTGCTGCTGCTCTACCAACTGGTCGGCGCGGCCCAGGGGGTGGCCGCGCACCGGCTGACCGGCACGGTGCAGAACGACGTGTTGAAGGAGTACATCGCCCGCGGCACCTACATCTTCCCGCCGGCCCCCTCGCTGCGGCTGGTCGCCGACCTGTTCCGGTACTGCCAGGCGGAGATCCCGCGCTGGAACACCATCTCGATCTCCGGCTACCACATGGCCGAGGCCGGGGCCACGCCCGCGCAGGAGATCGCCTTCACGCTGGCCGACGGAGTCGCCTACGTGCGCGCCGCGCTGGCCGCCGGGATGGCGGTGGACGACTTCGCGCCGCGGCTCTCCTTCTTCTTCGTCGCCCGCACCACGCTGCTCGAGGAGGTCGCCAAGTTCCGTGCCGCGCGCCGGATCTGGGCCCGCCTGATGCGCGACACCTTCGGCGCCCGCAACCCCCGCTCGCAGATGCTGCGCTTCCACACCCAGACCGCCGGGGTGCAGCTGACCGCGCAGCAGCCGGAGGTGAACCTGGCCCGGGTCACCGTGCAGGCGCTGGCCGCGGTCCTCGGCGGCACCCAGTCGCTGCACACCAACAGCTTCGACGAGGCGATCGCGCTGCCCACCGAGAAGGCGGCCCGGCTGGCGCTGCGCACCCAGCAGGTGATCGCCCACGAGAGCGACGTGACCGCCACCGTGGACCCGTTCGCCGGCTCCTACGCGGTGGAGGCGCTGACCGACGAGGTGGAGGCGGCCGCGCTGGCGCTGCTGGACCGGGTGGAGGAGTTGGGCGGCGCGGTGGCGGCGATCGAGGCCGGCTACCAGAAGGGCGAGATCGAGCGCTCCGCCTACCGGATCCAGCAGCAGACCGAGGCGGGGGAGCGGACCGTGGTCGGGGTCAACCGGTTCCGGCTGGAGAGCGAGGAGCCGTACCAGCCGCTGCGGGTGGACCCGGCGATCGAGGCCCGGCAGGCCGAGCGGCTGGCCCGGCTGCGCGCCGGGCGCGACGCCGCGGCGGTGCGCCGGGAGCTGGACGGGCTTCGCCGGGCGGCGGCGGGCGGCGAGAACGTGCTGTACCCGATGAAGGGGGCGCTGGCGGCCCGGGCCACGGTGGGCGAGGTGAGCGACGCGCTGCGCGCGGTGTGGGGGACGTACCGGCCGCAGGAGCGGTTCTGAGGCGGCGCGCAGACGGGCCGGGGGGGGGGGGGGGGGGGGGCCCGGCGGCCGAACGACCCCGTGGGGAGGGTGGGCTGCCAGATGTGGTGTTTTTGGT
>NZ_JBNQTI010000036.1:6381-46331 GCF_050325825.1 Kitasatospora sp. LaBMicrA B282 | reverse complement strand
GGGGGGTGTTGCCTGGCCTGGGTGGTTGTTCGGGGGAGTATGTGGGTTCTGCCGGGTCCTCGGGGCGCACCTCCCCCGCCCCCCGGCCGTAGCGCTGGAGGCGGCTGAACGCAGGGGTCAGTTCTGCGAGTTGTCGTCGCCCTGGTCGTTCTGGTCGCCCTGGTCGTCCTGGTTGCCCGGCAGGGCGAAGGACTGGAAGAACTTCTTGCCCGGCGAGCCGAGACCGGTCGCGGTGTCGTAGCCCTTGGCGGCCGACAGGCCGTAGTCGGCGCCGACCTTGTACAGGCGGACCTTCAGCTGGCCGCCGACCATGCCCAGGTCCACGACCTGGCCGCGCTTGGTGTGCACCGCGGCGTCGTTGACGTCGTGGAAGGCGCGGGTGTTGTAGCGGTCGTACAGACCCGGGTTGGCGAAGCCGATCGCGCGGCCGCCGCGGGCCTGGATGACGTCGGCCTCGATGCCGGCGAACTCCGGCGAGGAGACCGAGGTGCCGCCGTAGCCGCCCTCGCTGTAGGCGCCGCCGGCCGGGGTGTAGCCGACCAGGGTGGCCGCCACCAGGTCACCGCTCATCGCGACGTCCGGGGTGGCGCGCTGCGGGGTGGCCGACTTGGTGCCGTCCGCCGCCACGGTGGAGAGGGAGTCCGGCACCACGCCCTGCTGGTACCACGGCTGGTCCTCGCCCTTGACGACGCCGCCGCCACCGCCGAAGTAGAAGGCGCCCGGGAACGGGGTCCAGGACTTCTGGTCGGCCGACAGCACCGAGCGGTCGTCGCCCATGCTGAGCTCGTGGCCGTAGTCGCCGGCCTTGTCCTTCAGCTCCAGGGTGGTGCCGCCGACCGCGGTGATCCACTGCGAGGAGGACGGCCACTGGGTCTGGGCCTGGTTGGTGTCGGCCTGGCAGTTGGCACCGGTGGCCGCCGCGCCCGGCGAGTTGTCGCCGCAGTCGCCGGCCGAGGCCATGAAGGTGATGCCCTCGGTGGCGCCGAGCTGGAAGACCTGGTTGTCGGCCGCGATGACCGCCGGGTCCAGATCGCCGCTCTTGCCGTGCATGATCTCGCCGTAGGAGTTCGAGACGATGTCGGCCAGGTGGTTGTCGACGATGTTGCTCAGCGCGGCGGTGAGGTCCGGGTCCTCGCAGGAGTTGGCACCCACGTAGAGCACGTTGGCGTCCGGCGCGAGGCCGTGCACCATCTCGACGTCGAGGGCCTCCTCGCCCGACCAGTCACCGCAGTCGGACTGGTTGGTCCACTTGGCCGGGGTGACGACCTCCTTGTACTGCCCCGGGGCGAAGGGCTGGTCGCCGTGCGCCTTGGAGAAGGTGTCGGCGTCGGCCTCCATGGTGCCGAGCCCGTAGGCGTCGACGATGGCCACGGTGGCACCCTTGCCGCTCACCTGGGCGTCGGTGACGCCGTAGGCCTTGCGCAGCTGGCTCGGGATGTACGAGCAGGGGGCGAAGGGCTCGTTCTTCTCGTAGCCGGCCGGCGCGCCGACGGCCTTCTTGGAGCCGAACTTGCCGTCCGAGCAGGTCGGGTCGGTCGGCAGGGTCTTCGGGGCCTTGACGTCGGCGCCCGGCTGGCCGGCGTCCTGCGCCTCGGCCTGGGCCTCGGCGGCGGCCTGCGAGATGGCGTTCGAGGAGGACTTCTGGACCGTGTCGGCCAGGCCCTCGACACCGGCGACGTCGGCGGCGACCGCGGCCGGGATCACCGCGTCGGTGGTCGGTGCCCGGTGGGTGGCGCCGTCGGCCGTGCGGTAGTTGTCGAACTGGGTGCCCAGCGCCTTGGCCAGCTGGTCGGTGGTGCCGCTGACCTGGACGAAGTGGTTGTTCGGGTCGGTGGCGGCGATGGTCAGGCCGGAGGAGGTCAGCCACTGGCTGACGGCCTTGACCTGGTCGTCGCTGGTGCCGAAGCGGGCCTTGGCCTGGTCGGCGGTGAGGAACTGGCCGAACGAGGGCGAGTTCTCGTCCGAGACGGCCTGGGCGTAGGCGGCCAGGCCCTGGGCGTCGCGGCTGGCCAGGTAGACCCGGGCGGTGGCCGGGGTGCCTGCGGGCACCGCACCGGCGTCGGCCTCCGGGGTGGCCCAGGCCGGGTGCGAGCCGGGCAGCTCCACGGCGGTCGGCTGGGCGGTGTCGGCACTGGCCGGGCTGGCGAACGCGAGCGTTCCCAGCACCAGGACGGCCGCGGCCGGGGCCGCGACGACTATCCCGGCGAGCCGGCTGCGAGCAGCTGCAGGCACGTGGGTTCCCCACTCTCATGACGGGCCCCCACCTCCGCGGGGGCAGAGGTGGTGACGGCGTGCCAAGCCCGCGCCTTGTGAGCGGGACCCGGACGCGGGCGTGACGGATCACCCCACCGGAGGACACTCCTGACGGAGCCTCGGCGGAGCGGATGTTGACTGTGCGGTCGTTGTCTATTCGTTCATCTGGTCGATGTTCAAGACTCTGTCTGAATTTTTTGCCAGCCCATGACCTGGACGACCGCATGGTGATACGTGGCGGCCAACCAGGCGTGAGATAAGGGCGGCAGCTGGTCGACTGCGGGTGAAAGAGGGTGAAAGAGGGTGAAAGTCCGAGGTCGGAACGGTGTGCTCACGGGGCGGAACGTTCCGGCCGGACGTGACTCCCGGGTCCCCCGGTCGTTGCACAGGTCCACCGCCCGGGGCGGTGGTCACCCGGGAAGGCGGCTGAAACGAGATGTCATACCCACCTGCGGGCCGCGTATGCGCCAATCCGGGGAGTTATTCGGCCGAAGTCAAGCCAAACTCAGGGCGCGCCCATACGATTGTTGGGGTGAACCGTCCTCAGACCGCACCCCAGTCGAGCCCGCAGTCCAGTCGTCGCTCCGGCCCGCAGCCGCGCCCACAGGCCACCGCACCCGCGGTCGCCCAGGCGCCGGCAGCCGCCGGTCCGACCCCGCTGCGCGCCCGGGTGGCCCGGTACGAGGCCGAGCTGATCGCCTTCCGCCGTGACCTGCACCGGCACCCCGAGCTGGGCCGGCAGGAGTTCCGCACCACCAAGCTGCTGCGCGAGCGGCTGGTCCGGGCCGGGCTGAGCCCGCAGCCGCTGCCCGGCGGCACCGGGCTGATCGTCGACCTGGTGCCCCCCGGCACCGCCCCCGGGACCCCGCTGCTGGCGTTTCGCGCGGACATCGACGCGCTGCCCATCGAGGACGCCAAGTCCGAGGCCCCGTACCGCTCCACGGTGCCCGGCTGCGCCCACGCCTGCGGCCACGACGTGCACACCTCGGTGGTGCTCGGCACCGCGTTGCTGCTGGCCGACGCGTTGCGCGAGGGGCGGCTGCGGCAGCCGGTGCGGCTGCTCTTCCAGCCGGCCGAGGAGGTGATGCCCGGCGGCGCGCTGGACGTGATCGCGGCCGGCGGGATGGCGGGGGTCGGCCGGATCTTCGCGGTGCACTGCGACCCCAAGGTGCCGGTCGGCCGGATCGGCCTGCGGGTCGGTGCGATCACCTCCGCCTGTGACGCCCTGACGCTCAGTCTGGACGGTCCCGGCGGGCACACCGCCCGCCCGCACCTGACCACTGACCTGGTCACCGCGATCGGCCGGCTGGCGGCCGACCTGCCGGGGGCGCTGGCCCGCCGGATGGACCCGCGCTGGGGGGTCAGCCTGGTCTGGGGCCGGATCGAGTCGGGCTCGGCGCCGAACGTGATCCCGCAGCACGCCGAGCTCGAGGGCACCGTCCGCTGCCTGGAGCTGGACGGCTGGCGGGAGGCGCCGGACGCGCTGCACGAGCTGATCGACACGATGGCCGAGACCCATCGGGCCAAGTGGAGCCTGGACTACAAGCGCGGGGTCCCGCCGGTGGTGAACGAGCCGGAGACGATCGCCCAGCTGGAGACGGCCATGATGCGGCAGTTCGGTGCAGAAGGTGAAGAGGTCGTGGAGCCGACGGAGCAGTCGCTCGGCGGTGAGGACTTCTCGTGGTACCTGGAGCACGCTCCGGGTGCGCTGGCCCGGCTCGGGGTGCGGGCGCCGCACGAGACGGCGGTGCGCGACCTGCACCAGGGGCGGTTCGACGTGGACGAGCGGGCGATCGGGATCGGCGTGGAGCTGTTCGCCTCGCTGGCGCTGGAGCACGGGCGCGTCTAGTCGGGATGTAAATCGAATAACCGTATATAGAGGAGTGCAAGGGGACTGTGCAGTCCCGTACGGCCCCGCTCACGTTCTGTGAGCGGGGCTCTGCTTTTCGTCCAGCGGACGGCTTTCATTAAAGGCAGCCGCTACGGAGGGAACAAGATCGAACACAGCTACGAGGCTTCGTTGCGGGCGTGGGACACTTGGGTGCTCATCGGCGTTTAAGGGCCCCGATGAGCGTCAGTGCCACGGTTTGATAACAACCCAGATGGCCGGGCGACCCGTAACACAACCGTGTTCTACGCGCGTTACGGTGGCGTTCCATCACGCCAAACGGGTGTGTGAGAAGGAGAAACTCCCTTGCGCCGTTCAGTAAAGCTCGCCGCGGTGGTGCTCTCGGGCTCCCTGGGCATCGCGTCGCTCGCCGCTTGCGGCGCAAAGAGCACCGCTACCACCTCCTCCGCTGCCTCGGGCGGCGGCTCCGGTCTCAAGGTCGGCATGGCCTACGACGTCGGTGGCCGCGGTGACCAGGGCTTCAACGACATGGCCGCCGCCGGCCTGGACAAGGCCAAGGCGGACTTCGGCGTGACGGCCAGCGAGGCCGAGGCCAAGGCCGGCGAGGCCGACTCGGACAAGCAGACCCGTCTGGAGAGCCTGGTCTCGGCCGGCTACAACCCGATCATCGCGGTCGGCTTCGTGTACCAGGCGACCGTCGAGAAGGTCGCCAAGGAGCACCCGAACGTCAAGTTCGCGATCATCGACTCCGACTCGCCCACCCAGCCGAGCAACGTGACCTCGCTGGAGTTCACCGAGCAGCAGAGCTCCTACCTGGCCGGCGTCGTCGCCGCCAGCAAGAGCAAGACCGGTCACATCGGCTTCATCGGTGGCGTCCAGTCGCAGCTGATCCAGAAGTTCCAGGCCGGTTACGTGGCCGGTGCCAAGTCGGTCAACGCGAACATCCACGTCGACGTGACCTACCTGACCACCCCGCCGGACTTCACCGGCTTCACCGACCCGGGCAAGGGCAAGGCCGCCGCGCAGGGCCAGATCGACAGCGGCGACGACGTGATCTACGCCGCCGCGGGTGCCTCCGGCACCGGCGCGATCCAGGCCGTGGCCACCACCCAGGGCAAGGGCCAGCTGTGGGCCATCGGCGTCGACAGCGACCAGGCCAAGCAGAGTGCGCTGCAGCAGTACTCCGCGCACATCCTGACCTCCGCGGTCAAGAACGTGAACACCGCGGTCTACAACTACATCCAGAGCGTCAAGAACGGTCAGCCGCTGACCGGCGTCCAGCGCTTCGACCTGAAGTCGGGTGGTGTCGGCCTCTCCACCACCGGTGGGCACATCGACGACCTGGCCGACAAGCTCCAGCAGGACACCCAGGGCATCATCGCGGGCAGCATCACCCCGCCGACCGCCCCGTCCAACTGAACCGGCCGCAACGTAGCCACCGTGTGACCGAGCAGTACGTCTGAGACAGGGAGGGGCCCGGTGGGTCGCGCGACAGCGCACTCCGCCGGGCCCTTCCTGTTCCCGCCACCTGGCCGCCCCGCAGCAAGCGGCCGGCACTCTCCCTCCTCCTCTCACGCGCAACGACGCGCCTGTCACCACCAGGAGATCGCCATCACCGCTTCCAAGCCCTCCCTGAGCAAGGGAGGTAACCCCACCATGGGATCGGCGACCGTGGCCGTCGAACTGCGCGGCATCACCAAGCGCTTCCCCGGCGTCGTGGCCAACCACGACATCAACCTGACCGTGCGCACCGGTACCGTGCACGCCCTCATGGGCGAGAACGGCGCCGGCAAGTCCACCCTGATGAAGATCCTCTACGGCATGCAGAAGCCGGACGAGGGCACCATCGCGATCAACGGCGAGCAGTGCGAGTTCGCCACCCCGGGTGACGCCATCGCGCGCGGCATCGGCATGGTGCACCAGCACTTCATGCTGGCCGACAACCTCACCGTGCTGGAGAACGTCGTCCTCGGTGGCGAGAAGCTGTACGGCATCGGTGCCAAGGCCAAGGCGAAGATCAGGGAGATCTCCGACCAGTACGGCCTGAACGTGCGGCCGGACGCGCTGGTCGAGGACCTCGGCGTCGCCGACCGCCAGCGGGTCGAGATCCTCAAGGTGCTCTACCGCGGCGCCCGGATCCTGATCCTGGACGAGCCCACCGCGGTGCTGGTGCCCCAGGAGGTCGACGCGCTCTTCGACAACCTGCGCGAGCTCAAGGCCGAGGGCGTCACCGTCATCTTCATCTCGCACAAGCTGCACGAGGTGCTCTCGGTGGCCGACGCGATCAGCGTCATCCGCCGCGGCACCACGGTCGGCGACGCCGACCCCAAGCAGGTCACCGCCCGCCAGCTGGCCGAGCTGATGGTCGGCAGCGAGCTGCCCTCGCCGGAGAGCCGCGAGTCGACCGTCACCGACGTGGCGATGCTCACGATCGAGGACCTCCGGATCGCCAAGCCGGACGCCGAGGGCATCGAGCGCGTGGTGCTCGACGACATCTCGCTGACCATCCACAAGGGCGAGATCCTCGGTCTCGCCGGCGTCGAGGGCAACGGGCAGGCCGAGCTGGTCGAGGCCATCGTCGGCACCCTGCCGGTGGACTCCGGCGTGATCGTGCTGAACGGCGAGGACCTCACCCCCAAGCAGACCCGGGCCCGCCGCGAGGCCGGCATCGGGTACATCCCCGAGGACCGGCACCGCCACGGCCTGCTGCTCGAGGCGCCGCTCTGGGAGAACCGGATCCTCGGCCACGTCACCGAGGCGCCCAACTCCAGGGGCTTCCGGCTCGACCCGGCCGCGGCCCGGCGCGACACCCTGCGGATCGTCGAGCAGTACGACGTCCGCACCCCGGGCATCGACGTCACCGCGGCCTCGCTCTCCGGCGGCAACCAGCAGAAGCTGATCGTCGGCCGGGAGATGAGCCACCAGCCGAAGCTGCTGATCGCCGCCCACCCGACCCGCGGTGTGGACGTCGGCGCCCAGGCGCAGATCTGGGAGCACATCCGGGTCGCGCAGCGCGAGGGCCTGGCGGTGCTGCTGATCTCCGCCGACCTGGACGAGCTGATCGGGCTCTCCGACACCATCAAGGTCATCTACCGCGGCCGGCTGGTCGCCGACGCCGACCCGGCCACCGTGACCGCCGAGGACCTGGGCACCGCGATGACCGGTGCCGCCTCCGGCCGCATCGAGTCGGACGAGGCCGCCGTGGCCGACGCCGCGACCGCCGACGCCGTCACCGACGCCGCGACCGCCGACGCCGACGCCGAAGCCGAGGTCGTGGCCGAGGCGGAGGCCGTGACCGAGGCCGCCGCCGAGAGCGAGACCGCCGAGGCCGAGGCCGAGGACGCCGCCGCCGAGACCGAGGCCGCCGACGCCGCCGAGGCCGACACCACCGAGACCGCTGCCGGCGACGCGCAGGCGGGGGAGTGACGACATGAGTACCACCACGACCCCCGCCCGGCGGGGCTTCGTCCAGCGGATCGACCGCGAGCGTCTGGTCCTGGCCATCGCCGCCCCGGTGCTGGCCGTGGTCGCCGCCGTGGCGCTCTGCTCGCTGCTGCTGGCGGTCGCCGGCTACAACCCGTCGCAGGCGTTCCAGACCATGACCCACTACGGGTTCGCCTCCGACGGGCAGGTGGCGGTCCTGAACAAGGCCACCACCTACTACCTGGCCGGTGTCGCGGTCGCCTTCGGCTTCCGGATGAACCTGTTCAACATCGGCGCCGACGGCCAGTACCAGCTGGCCGCGCTCTTCGCGGCCTACGTCGGCGGCCAGCTGAACCTGCCGTCGTTCATCGAGATCCCGCTGCTGCTGATCGTCGCCATGCTGGTCGGTGGCCTCTGGGCCGGCGTCGCCGGTGTGCTCAAGGTGACCCGCGGGGTCAACGAGGTCATCTCGACCATCATGCTGAACGCGATCACCACCGCGGTGATCGGCATGCTGCTGGTGCCGGGCATCTTCGCCCCGGGCAACGGCGGTGGCGTCAGCAACGAGATCCAGACCAAGCAGATGGCCGCGTCCAGCAACTTCTTCACCCTCAACACCGCGGGTGGCCAGGTCTACGGCTTCATCATCGTGGCCATCCTGATCGGTGTCGGCTTCCAGCTGGTGCTCACCCGCACCCGGTTCGGCTTCGACCTGCGGGCCACCGGCCGCTCCGAGTCGGCCGCCGCCGCCAGCGGTGTCAACGTCAAGCGCATGGTGCTGACCAGCATGTGCGTCTCGGGCGCGCTGGCCGGTCTGATCGGCATGCCCGACCTGCTGACCTACTCGCACTACTTCGGCCAGAACTTCCAGGCGGGCATCGGCTTCATCGGCATCGCGATCGCGCTGCTCGGCCGCAACACCCCGGTCGGCATCGCCTTCGCCTCGCTGCTCTGGGCCTTCCTGGACGCCACCTCGCCGCAGCTCTCGGTGGCGGGCTACCCGCCGGAGATCGTCAACATCATGGAGGGCACCATCGTGATCTGCGTGGTGGTCGCCTACGAGCTGGTGCGCCGCTTCGGCATCAAGCGCCAGCAGCAGCGGGTCGGCGCGCAGCTGGCCGCCAACGCTGCCGCCGCCGCGAAGAAGGAGGTTGCGGCATGAGCACCGCGACTGCGTCCCGTCCCAAGCCGGCCGCCAAGGCGCCCGGCAAGACTCCCGGCGCGAGCCGCAGGCTCTCGCTGCCGGTCATCCTGCTGCTGGTCGCCGGTGCGGTCCTGCTGTTCGCCGTGGTGGGCGCCGCCACCGGTGACCACTCGCTGACCTCCTCGGGTCAGATCACCGCCGCGCTCGGCGCCGCGGTGCCGATCGCCATGGCCGGTCTCGGCGGTCTGTGGGCCGAGCGGGCCGGTGTGGTCAACATCGGCCTCGAAGGCATGATGGTGGCCGGCACCTTCGCCGGTGCCTGGGCGGGCTACCTGGTCAACCCGTGGGTCGGCCTGCTGGCCGCGATCGCCGCCGGTGCCGCGGCCGGCCTGCTGCACGCCGTGCTGACGGTCACCTTCGGCATCGACCACATCGTCGCCGGTGTCGGCATCAACCTGCTGGTCCCGTACGCCTGCCTGTACATCAACCGGATCTACTACACCGCGTACCAGAGCGCCGGTGCCGGTGCCAGCCAGTCGCCGCCCACCCCCGCGCTGCCGACCATCACGGTGCCGGGCCTCTCCGACCAGCTGAGCAAGGTCGAGGCGCACCACTGGTTCTTCGTCTCCGACCTGGCCGGCGTGCTCGGCGGCCTGGTGAGCAACCTCTCGGTGGTCACCCTGATCGCGGCGGTGCTGCTGGTCGCCACCTACTTCGTGCTCTGGCGCACCACCTTCGGCCTGCGGCTGCGCTCCTGCGGTGAGAACCCGACCGCCGCGGAGTCGCTGGGCGTCAACGTCTACAAGTACAAGTACATCGCGGTGATCGCCTCCGGCGGCTTCGCCGGTCTCGGCGGCGCCTACCTGTCGATGGTCGCGGCGAGCATCTACCGCGACGGGCAGACCGGCAACCGCGGGTACATCGGTCTGGCCGCGATGATCTTCGGCAACTGGCTGCCGGGCGGCCTGGCCACCGGTGCCGGCCTGTTCGGCTTCACCGACAGCCTCCAGCTGCGCGACGCCAAGTCGGTGCACACGCTGCTGCTGGCGATCGCGCTGATCATGGCCCTGCTGGCGCTCTGGCAGCTGTACCGGCGCAAGTTCGTGCCGGCCGCGGTCTGCCTGGTGGCCGCCGGTGCGCTGGGCGCGTGGTACGCGGGGTCGAGCGCCGTGCCGCGGCCGCTGATCGTGGCCACGCCGTACATCATCACCCTGGTGGTGCTCGCGCTCTCCGCGCAGCGCCTGCGCCCGCCGAAGGCCGACGGGCAGATCTACCGCAAGGGTCAGGGCAAGTGACGCAGGCTGGGATCGCCGAGGTGGACTGGGCCGCGCTGCGCGAGGCGGCCCGGGACGCCATGGGCCGGGCGTACGCGCCCTACAGCAAGTACCCGGTCGGCGCGGCCGCGCTGGTCGACGACGGCCGGGTGGTGACCGGCTGCAACGTGGAGAACGCCTCCTACGGGCTCGGTCTCTGCGCCGAGTGCGGCCTGGTGTCGGCGCTCTACGCGAGCGGGGGCGGCCGGCTGGTCGCCTTCGCCTGCGTGGACGGCGCCGGGCAGGTGCTGATGCCGTGCGGCCGGTGCCGCCAGCTGCTCTACGAGCACGGCGGCCCGGACCTGCTGGTGGACCTGCCGTCGGGGATCAAGCCGATGGCCGAGGTGCTGCCGGACGCCTTCGGGCCCGAGCGGCTCTGATGTCGGACCGGTCGGGCTGATCAGGCCGGTCGGGCCGGTCGGGCGGACTCCGGGCGCACCGGGGCAGGGCCGTGCCCGCTCTCCCCGGGGGTAGGACAATCGGGTTCGAATCGGCAGTAGCGGGACGCGTGTTGACGCGCGTAGAGTTGGCGCAGGGGCGGCTGAGCAGCAGCCGCCCCTGCGCCGCTTCCGTTCCTTTGGAGAAATGCCATGGACGTCATCTCCGTCATCACCGCCAAGCGCGACCGCCGCGAGCTGACCGACGACCAGATCGACTGGGTGATCGACGCCTACACCCGCGGTGTGGTGGCCGACGAGCAGATGTCCGCCCTGGCCATGGCGATCCTGCTGAACGGGATGAACCTGCGCGAGATCAGCCGCTGGACCGAGGCGATGATCCGCTCGGGCGTCCGGATGGACTTCGCCGCGCTCGGCGTGCCGACCGCCGACAAGCACTCCACCGGCGGCGTCGGCGACAAGATCACCCTGCCGCTGGCCCCGCTGGTCGCCGCCTGCGGCGCGGCCGTGCCGCAGCTCTCCGGCCGCGGCCTGGGCCACACCGGCGGCACCCTGGACAAGCTGGAGTCCATCCCCGGCTGGCGGGCGCTGCTCTCCAACGACGAGATGATGGACGTGCTGCGCGACGCCGGCGCGGTGATCTGCGCCGCCGGCGACGGGCTGGCCCCGGCCGACAAGAAGCTCTACGCGCTGCGCGACGTGACCGGCACCGTCGAGGCGATCCCGCTGATCGCCTCCTCGATCATGTCCAAGAAGATCGCCGAGGGCACCGGCGCCCTGGTGCTGGACGTCAAGGTCGGCTCCGGCGCCTTCATGAAGAACCTGGCCGACGCCCAGGAGCTGGCCCGCACCATGGTGGGCCTGGGCCGCGGCGCCGGGGTCAACACCGTCGCGCTGCTCACCGACATGTCCACCCCGCTCGGCCTGACCGCGGGCAACGCCCTCGAGGTGCGCGAGTCGATCGAGGTGCTGGCCGGTGGCGGCCCGGCCGACGTGGTCGAGCTGACCGTGGCGCTGGCCCGCGAGATGCTCAAGGCGGCCGGCGTGCAGGGCAAGGACCCGGCCGACGCGCTCAAGGACGGCTCCGCGATGGACCACTGGCGCCGCCTGATCGCCGCCCAGGGCGGCGACGTGGACGCCCCGCTCCCGGTCGCCCGCGAGCAGCACGTGATCCCGGCCCCCGCCACCGGCGTGCTCACCGCGCTGGACGCCTACGCGGTGGGCGTGAGCGCCTGGCGCCTGGGCGCCGGCCGGGCCCGCAAGGAGGACCCGGTGCAGGCCGGCGCGGGCATCGAGATGCACGCCAAGCCGGGCGACACCGTCACCGCCGGCCAGCCGCTGCTCACCCTGCACACCGACACCCCCGAGCGCTTCGACTACGCGATCGAGGCCCTGCAGGGCGGCATCGAGGTCTCCCCGGTGGGCATCGAGTACACCCGCACCCCGCTGATCCTGGACCGGATCGGCTGAGTCGTGCGGTGGGCCGTGCCGCGGTGAGGGCCGCGGCACGGCGTCGAACCCGGTGGGCGGCACGTGGGGTGCGGGCCGCCCACCGGCACGTCCGAGCAGGGGCCGACGCCCCCGGAGCCTGGCTCCGGGGGCGTTCTGCCGTCCGGGCGACCGTCGGCTCAGCGGTCCACCTGGAGGGTGTGGCAGGTCCAGTCGAGGTGGCGGGGGCCGAACCGGGGTGGGGCGGGGTGGTAGGTGCCGTCGGAGACCGACAGGTTGACGATCAGGTGGGCCGACCAGTCCGGGCCGACGCCGGCGCCGTCGGCGTGCAGGAGGGTGTCGCCCAGGTACCAGTCGACCGAGTCGGCGCCGAGGGTGGCGGCCAGGTCGACGGTGGCGCCCGGGGCCACTCCGGCGTCCGCGCCGTGCCAGTAGAACGCCGAGCCGCGCAGGTGGTTGGTGACCTCCAGCAGGTCCGGGTGGTCGGGGTGGTACTCGAAGAGGTCGACCTCGTTGCCGCCGTCCCGCCAGGTCCAGATCGCCGGCCAGGCGCCCAGTCCGGTCGGCAGCGTGACCCGGGCCCGCAGGGTGTCGCCGGTCCGTACCCGGAAGCCCTGCGGACTGCCCTCGGTGGTCAGCAGGTTGCAGTTCCACAGCCGGCCGAACCAGCTGCGGGTGGCGGTGAACCGGCCGTCCGGGCAGTAGGCCGCGACGAGGCGGTCCAGCTTGTGGTCGCCCCGGTTGGTCGGGCCCGGGTAGGCGCTGGTCCGGCCGGCCACCCACTGGTCGGTCGAGGTGAAGTCCGCGTCGAAGACGATCGCCATGACGGCCTCCCTGGTGTCTCAGGGTGATATGCCCGTCACGCAGAGCGGCAATCCGCTGGTCAGGTGCGGTCGAGGCCGAGCCGCACGGCGCGCTCCACCGGCGAGTACGCGCCGTCGGGGCGCTCCAGTTCCAGTGGGCCGGTGGGCAGCAGCGGCGGCTGGGCCAGGAAGCGCGGCACGGTCCCGCGGTGCGGCTGGGCGGCGTGGATCAGGAAGGGGTGGCAGAGGTAGACGTCGCCGGCGCGTCCGGTGGCCGGCGCCACCGGGCGGTCGGGGGAGTCGAGCACCCCGCGCTCGTCCAGCTCCGTGCAGAACCGGAACATCTCCACGCCCGGCTCGCCGTGCGGCGCCAGCAGCGGCGGCAGGTCCAGGTGCGAGCCGACCTTGATCCGGGTCGGCGCGTCGTCGGGGCCGATGTCGGAGAAGAGGAAGAGCATCAGCAGGGCCCGGCCCTGCGAGCGCAGGTTGAGCCAGTAGCCCTGCTCGCCGGGCGGGGTGAAGCTGGCGTCCATGTGCCAGCCGGCGTCGCCCGGGTCCTCGGGGTGCGGGAAGCGGACCGGGAAGGTGCCGAGCCCGACCGGCGGGTGCCAGCGGCCGGCGCCGACCAGCTGGTCGAAGGCCCCGCGCAGGCGCTCGGTGGTGGCGGCCCGGCGGAACGGCGGTTCGGCGTAGCCGCCGAGCCGGATCACCGGCCGGGTCCAGCCGCTCGGGTCCTGCGGGTCGAGGCCGGTCTCCCGCCACAGGTGGGCGCGGCACTCGTCGGCCAGCTCGCGCGGGAAGGCCTCGGTCAGGTGGACGAATCCGTCGGTGACGAAGCGTTCGATCTGATCATCGGTCAGGACTGGTCCGCTGCTGGTCATGGCGGCGATTCTGGGCGCCGGCCCGCACTGGGGCAAACGGTTTTGCCGGCGGGACCCTCGGCAGGGCCCGCGGCAGGACCCGCGGCAGGACCCGCGGCGCGGTCCTAGTCGCGCGGCCCGCGGGGTTCGCGCGGCGCCCGGGGAAAGCGGCTGCGGACCAGGGCGACGGTGCCCAGCGTCAGCAGGGTGAGCGCGAGGGCGGCGACCGAGAGCAACTGCGGCGGCGTGCCGGCCCCGGCCAGGGTGGGGGCGGGGCGCACGGTGTCCTGGGCGGTGTCGGGGGCGAAGTGTGCGGTCACCGCGAGGGCGCCCTCGACGGTGAAGGTGCCGGCGACCGCGGCGTCGTCGCGGGTGAGGGCGGCCGGCGTCGCGCCGGTCCAGGTCTCGAAGTGCCAGCCCGGGGCGGGAGTTGCGAGCAGCGTCGGGGTGCTCCCGCAGTCGTAG
The DNA here is from genome assembly GCF_050325825.1 of Kitasatospora sp. LaBMicrA B282. Taxonomy (NCBI): domain Bacteria; kingdom Bacillati; phylum Actinomycetota; class Actinomycetes; order Kitasatosporales; family Streptomycetaceae; genus Kitasatospora; species Kitasatospora sp. LaBMicrA B282. The sequence continues at coordinate 32,374 of NZ_JBNQTI010000036.1, read as the reverse complement.
GGCGGCGGTGCGTCGGCGGTCACCGTGCCGGCGTTCGCGGGCTCCGCGGTCCAGCTCAGCGAGCAGTCGGCGGCCCGGCCGGGGGTGCTCCCGGTCAGTGCGGGCAGCGGGGTGAGCAGCAGCGTGGTGGCGAGCGCCAGGCCGAGCCGGACACTGCGGCGGCGCGCACTCGGGCGGCCGGGTGACTGGAGCATGCGGGGCTCCTGGGACAGGTGGGGAGGGCCACCGCTCAGTCCAGCCGCCCGCACGAGCCCGCAGCGCGCAGGCACGCCAGGGATGCGGCTCCTCGGCGGAGCGGCATCACCCGGACGGGGGAGGACTGTCCGGCGGATCCCGCCGGACGGCCCTCAGGCCCCCGCCGGACGGCCCTCAGGCCCCCGCGGGCACCGGCCGCACGGCGCGCCAACTCGCGTAGCCCGTCACGGAAGCGGCCAGCACCATCGCGACCAGCCCGACGCCGGCGGCGCCGCCCCAGCCGACCGCGTGGTACGCGTCGGCCCCCACCGTGCCGCCGAGGCTGTTGCCCAGGTAGTAGGCGATCAGGTACAGCGCGGAGGCCTGGGCCCGGCCGTGCTCGGCGGTGCGCCCCACCGCCGAGGAGGCGGTGGCGTGGCCGGCGAAGAAGCCGCCGGTGATCAGCACCAGGCCGAGCAGCGCGCAGAGCAGCGACGGGGTCAGCGAGAGCAGCAGCCCGGCGGTGGTCAGGCCGATCGCCAGGTACAGCGTGCCGCGGCGGCCCAGCACGGCGCCGAGGCGGCCGGCGGCGGCGGAGGTGCCGGTGCCGACCAGGTAGACCAGGAAGATCGAGGCGGCGATGGACTGCGGCAGGTGGAAGGGGGCGGCGATCAGCCGGAACCCGACCGTGTTGTAGACGGCGCCGAAGACCGCCATGAAGAGCAGCCCGAGGGCGTAGAGCCGCAGCAGCAGCGGGTTGCCCAGGTGGGCGCCGATGGTGCGGGCCAGGGCCCGGGCATCCAGCGGGGTGCGGCGGAAGTGCCGGGCCGTCGGGATCAGCAGGCGGAAGGCGAGGACCGCGAGCAGCGCGAGCAGTGCGGAGGAGGCCAGGCCCCAGCGCCAGCCCCAGGCGGCGCCGGTCCAGCCGGCCAGCAGCCGGCCGGCCATGCCGCCGATGCTGTTGCCCGCGACGTAGAGCCCCATCGCGGAGGGCAGCGCGGCCGGGTGGATCTCCTCGGCGAGGTAGGCCATCGCGGTGGCGGGCAGCCCGGCGAGCGCGACTCCCTGGACCGCCCGCAGGGCGACCAGGACGCCGATCGAGGGGGCGAACGGCAGCGCGAGGGCGAGCAGCGCGGCGGCCAGCACCGAGCCGGTCATCACGGCGGTGCGGCCGTACCGGTCGGAGAGCGCGCTGGCCGGCAGCAGTCCCAGGGCGAGGCCGAGGGTGGCCGCCGAGGCGGTCCAACTCGCCTGTCCCGGCGTCAGGTGGAGGTCGTCGCAGAGTTGCGGCAGCAGGCCCTGGGTGGCGTAGAGCAGCACGAAGGTGGCGACACCGGCGGCGAACAGCGCCAGGTTGGAGCGGCGGAAGTCCCGCTGGCCGGGGCGCAGTCGAAGGTCGCTGGTGTGGGGTTGGACGGAGCGGACGGCACCCGGGGCGCTGGCGGCGGATGCCTCGGTCGTGGTGGGAGGCATGGCCAACACGCTAGACCCGGGCCGTTTCATGCGTCCAATGCATCAGTTGGCCATAATCCATACCGTGACGTATGAGAAGTCCGCGCCCGCACCGCTCGCCGAACTCGACCCCCAGACCCCGGCGGTCCGCCTGGCTCCCACGCTCGCCCAGTTCGCGGCCGTCGCCCGGCTGGAGCACGTGACCCGGGCGGCCGACCTGCTCGGCATGCCGCAGCCCACGCTGTCCCGCGCGATCGCCCGCCTGGAAGCGGAGTTGGGCGTGCAACTGCTGGCCCGCGAGGGCCGCACGGTACGCCTCACCCGGGCCGGGCACCTGCTGCTCGGCCCGGTGGAGCGGGCGCTGGGCGAACTGGAGCGCGGGGTGCAGGCGGTGCAGGCCGAGGTGGACCCGGCGGGCGGGCGGGTGGCGTTCGGCTTCCTCCACACCATGGGGACGGACGCGGTCCCCGCGCTGCTGCGCGGCTTCCGGGTGGACCACCCCGGGGTGCGGTTCCAGCTGGTGCAGGACTACTCGGCGGCGATGCTGGCCCGGCTGCGCACCGGCGAGCTGGACCTCTGCCTGGTCTCCCCGCTGCCCGCCGCGGACGACCCGGAGCTGACCGCCCGTCCGCTGGCCGAGCAGGAGCTGCACCTGGCGGTGCCCGCCGACCACCGGCTGGCCGGCCGCCGCCGGATCCGGCTGGCCGAGGTGGCCGAGGAGCCGTTCGTCGCCCTGGAGCACGGGTACGGGCTGCGCGCCATCACCGACGACCTCTGCGCCCGGGCCGGCTTCGTGCCGCGGATCGCCTTCGAGGGCGAGGAGGCGGAGACGCTGCGCGGGCTGGTCGCGGCCGGGCTCGGGGTGGCGCTGCTGCCGCCGGGGACGGTGCCGCGGCCCGGCGTGGTGGACCTGGCGGTCACCGCGCCGCGCACCCGGCGGGCGATCGGGCTGGCCTGGGTCACCGGGCGGCCGCTGCCGGCGCCGGCAGCGGCCTTCCGCGAGTTCGTGCTCTCCCGGCGCGGGCGGTTGCTGGACCACGGGTGAGGTGCGGTCAGCGGTGCCGGGCGCTCACCGGTGCCGGGCCGTCATCGCCGGCGAGCGGTCACCGGTGCCGGGCCGTCACCGCCGGCGAGCGGTCACCGGTGGCCGATCGCCCGGGCGTGCCGGGAGCAGCAGCGCCGGCACCGCCGCGAGGGCGAGCAGCGCCACCGCCCACCAGTAGGTGTCCCGGAAGGCGGCGGCGGTCGGCGCGCCCGCCCCGCCGGAGCCGCTCCGCGCCGCCAGCACCACCGAGAGCAGCGCGGTCCCGGCCGCACTGCCGACCTGCGAGACGATGCTCAGCAGGGTGCTGCCGAACGGGATCTCCTCGGCCGCCAGGGCCCGGGTGGCGGTGGTGTTGGTGGGCATCAGCACCATGCCGATCCCGGTGCCCAGCACCAGCTGCGCCGCGCAGAGCCACCGGTAGGGGGTGTGCGCGCCGAGCGGCGCGGTGAACAGCGCCAGGCCGAGCACCGCGAGCAGGATCCCGGTGAGGATGCCGTACCGCGGGGAGCCGCGGCCGACCCGGCGGGTGGCCAGCTGCATCGAGGTGCCGACGGCGAGCGCCAGCGGTGCGCCGAGCAGGCCGGCCGCGGTGGGGCTCAGGCCGCGCACCGCCTGGTAGTACATCGGGGTGAGCAGCATCGCGCCGAAGTAGCCGGCCGGCGCGAGCAGCATGGTGGCGGCGCCGGCGGCGAAGGTGCGGTTGCCGAACAGGCCCAGCCGGAGCAGTGGCCGGTCGGTGGTCAGGGCGCGCCGCAGGAAGCCGGCGATCAGCAGCAGCCCGGCGAGCGCGGGCAGCAGTGCGCCCGGCGCGGTGAGCGAGCCGTGCGCCCCGCCGGTGGCCAGCCCGTAGATCAGCAGGGCCAGGCCGGGCGAGAGGGTGAGCAGGCCCGGCAGGTCCAGCCGTTCGGCGGTGCGGGCGCTCTCCCGCGGCAGCAGTCGGGCCGCGAGCACCAGGGCCAGGGCGCCGACCGGCAGGTTGACCAGGAAGATCCAGCGCCAGGACAGGGTGTCGATCAGCCAGCCGCCGAGCACCGGACCGCTCACCGGGCCGACCAGCACCGGGATGCCGAGCAGCGCCATCGCCCGGCCCATCCGCTCCCGCCCGGCGGCGCGGAGCACCATGGCCATCCCGAGCGGCATCAGCAGCCCGCCGCCCAGGCCCTGGCACACCCGGAACAGCACCAGGCTGGCCGGGCTCCAGGCGAGCGCCGCCAGCAGGGAGCCGGCGGTGAAGAGCGTGACTGCGGTCAGGTAGCTCGACCGGCCGCCGAACCGGCCCAGCGCCCAGGCGGCCAGCGGGGTGACCGCGGTGAGCGCCAGGGTGTAGCCGGTGGCGATCCACTGGACGTCGGCGAGCGGGGCGCGGAAGGCGGTGGCCAGCGGACGGAGCGCGACGTTGACGATGGTCATGTCCAGCACGGACATCACCGAGCCGATCACCACGACGGTCACGATCCCGGCGAGCGCGCCCGCGGACGCGGCGCTGGGTGCGGTGGCCGATGCGCCCGTGGCGGAGCCCGTGGTGACGTCCGTCGGGGCGACTGCGACCGTTCTGCGGCCGGCGGCGGGCGGGTTCATCGCCGCCTCACTTGCCGTAGGGCTGCGCGGCCCGGGCGGTGCGCAGCGCGCGGCCCCACCAGAGCAGCTGGTCGAGCATGCCCTTGGCGGAGCCCTCGGCGACCGCGGGGTCGAGCGGCGCACCGTCGGGCCCGACGCCCGACCACGGGCCGTGCAGGCTGACCGAGTCGCGCACGCTCGTCGCGTGCAGCTCGGCGAAGACCTGCCGCAGGTGCTCGACCGCGCGCAGGCCGCCGCCCAGGCCGCCGTACGAGACAAAGCCGACCGGCTTGGCCTGCCAGGGGGTGTAGTGCCAGTCGATCAGGCTCTTCAGCGAGGCCGGGTAACTGTGGTTGTACTCCGGCGTGATGACCACGAAGGCCTCGGCCGCGGCGAGCCGGGGGCCGACCTCGGCCAGCGCGGCCGCGGTGGCCGGGGCGGGGGTGGGCAGGCCGTCCCAGCCGGGCATGGCGACCGGCAGGTCCAGTTCGGCGACGTCGATCACGTCCAGCTCCAGGTCCTCGAGCCGGCCGGCGAAGGCGGTGAACCAGTCGGCGACGGTGGGCCCGAGGCGGCCGCCGCGGGCGCTGCCGATGATCACGGCCACCCGCAGCGGGGCCTGCGGAGTGCCGACGGTGGCGGCGTCCGGGACGGCCTGCGGCATGGTGCTGGTGCTGGACATGAGGGTCCCCCTGATCGTGTGTCACGTTGCCGCTCGCTGCGGCGCACCGGTAAAGTACAACAAGCGTTGCACTAATAACAACGGTCGTTGTACTTGGCTCGGTGGCGAGCACGACGGAGAGGGATGCGATGACGGGTACGGACACGGCGGCGGACGCGCCGCAGCCACGGCGCGGTCGGGCCGACAAGGCGGCGGCGGTCGTCCACGCCGCCTGTGCCGTCTTCGGGCGGGACGGCTTCGCACGGGCCGGCATCGACGCCATCGCGAAGGAGGCCGGCGTCTCCACCCGCACCATCTACAACCACTTCCCGGGCGGGAAGGAGGAGCTGTTCCGCACGGTGATCCAGTGGAGCTCCTGGCGGGTGCGGGACGCCCAACTGGCGCAGCTGGAGCACTACCTGGACCCGCAGCGGCCGCCGCGCCCGGCGGACCTGGAGCGCGACCTGCTCGCCCTGGCCCGCGCCTGGATCGGCCTGACGACGGACTTCCCCGACCACTTCGCGATGGTCCGGCAGATCTACGCGGAGATCGGCCACCTGCCGGTCGAGGTGCTGGAGGCCTGGCAGGCGGCCGGCCCGCGGGCGGTCGGTGCGCGGACCACGGCCGCCGTCGCGGTGCTGGGCGAGCACGGGCTGCTCGAGCTGTCCGAGGGGCCCGAGCAGGCCGCCGCCCACCTGTTGGCGCTCACCGTCTCGGAGGTCGCCCGCCGCTCCTACTGGGGGGCCGTCCCGCTGTCGGCGGAGGAGAACGACCGGCTGCTGGCGAGCGGGGTGCGCGCGTTCCTACGGGCGTACGGGGTGACGGCCACGCGGTAGTGCGGGGCGGGTGGCGGGGGCGCTCGCGCCGTCGGGTGATGCCGCTCGTCCGGCGGCTGTGGCGAGTAGGAATCTACGCGCGTAGGGGCTACACTCCGCCAATGGATACGCAGATCTCCCTCTCCGCGGGCACCACGGCCCCGCGCGTTCCCACTGCCGACCAGGTCCGCCGAGCCCCCAAGGTGCTGCTCCACGACCACCTGGACGGCGGGCTGCGCCCCGAGACGATCGTCGAGCTGGCGGCCGCCTGCGGCTACCAGGGGCTCCCCACCACCGACCCGGTCAAGCTGGGCGTCTGGTTCCGCGAGGCCGCCGACTCCGGCTCGCTGGTCCGCTACCTGGAGACCTTCGCGCACACCTGCGCCGTGATGCAGACCCGGGAGGCGCTGATCAAGGTCGCCGCCGACTGCGCCGAGGACCTGGCGGCCGACGGCGTGGTCTACGCCGAGGTGCGCTACGCCCCCGAGCAGCACCTGGAGGCCGGCCTGACCCTCGACGAGGTGGTCGAGGCGGTCAACGAGGGCTTCCGGATGGGCGAGGCCAAGGCCAAGGCGAACGGCCACCGGATCAAGGTCGGCACGCTGCTGACCGCGATGCGGCACGCCGCCCGCTCGCAGGAGATCGCCGAGCTGGCCAACCGCCACCGCGACGCGGGCGTGGTCGGCTTCGACATCGCCGGTGCCGAGGCCGGCCACCCGCCGACCCGCCACCAGGGCGCCTTCGACTACCTCAAGGGCGAGAACAACCACTTCACCATCCACGCCGGCGAGGCCTTCGGCCTGCCGTCGATCTGGGAGGCGCTGCAGTGCTGCGGCGCCGACCGGCTCGGCCACGGCGTGCGGATCATCGACGACATCGCGCTGAACGAGGACGGCACCGTCGAGCTGGGCCGGCTGGCCGCCTACGTGCGCGACAAGCGGATCCCGCTGGAGATGTGCCCCACCTCCAACCTGCAGACCGCGGCCGCGAGTTCGTACGCCGAGCACCCGATCGGGCTGCTCAGCCGGCTGAAGTTCCGGGTCACCGTGAACACCGACAACCGGCTGATGAGCGGGACCAGCATGAGCCAGGAGTTCGGCCACCTGATCGAGGCCTTCGGCTACACGCTGGACGACATGCAGTGGTTCACCATCAACGCGATGAAGTCCGCGTTCCTGCCGTTCGACGAGCGGCTGGCGATGATCAACGACGTGATCAAGCCGGGCTACGCCGAGCTGAAGGCCGAGTGGCTGTTCGGCGCGTCGGCCTGAGTCGCTCCGACCGTTCGAGTCGCGATCGTCTGATGGTCCGTCAGTTCACCGTCGTGGTCGTGCTGGTGTGACGGTATGACAGTTCACTCCGGCGAGTGAAGCACTTTGGTCCCCGCCGGACGGACTGTCTACGGTGGGCCAGTCACTGCTGACACGGCGCGGCGGCCCGCCGCCCGGGGCCCGCGCCCGGCGCGGACGACCCGGTGCGCAGTGCCCGGGCGGACTGCCCGGGCCGGACTGCTCTGGGGCGGACTGCCGTCGCGCCGGCCCGACGAGGACACGAGGACGGACTCATGAAGCAGGCCACTCTCAAGGTTGCCGGAACCGCGGTGCTCGGCATCGCCATCGCGGCGGCCGGGGCGGGCGCCGCCTCCGCGGCCGCTGCCAACCCCCTCGGTGGGCTGCCCGGCGGCGGGCTGACCGACACCGGTGCGGTCACCGGTGCCGTCAACAAGGCCCCGGTGGTCGGCGGCACCCTCAGCTCCACTACGGGTGCGCTCAACCCGAACGCCGGCGCCCCGGCCGCCGCCCCCGCTCCCGCCGCGGCTTCGGCCGAGGCGCCGAGCGGTGCCACCCGCGGCCTGCCGGCCGGCGGGGCGCTGGGCAGCGCCGCCAAGCAGCTGCCCGGCTCGACCAGCGGCGTGCTCGGCAGCGTCGCCCCGGTCGGCGGTCTGCCGGGCCTCGGCGGCTGACGGTTCGCCGCGGCACGCTCCAGGGCCGTCCACCCCGCACGCGGGGTGGGCGGCCCTGGAGCGTTCTGGGCGCCGGAGGTTCGCGGGTGCTCACGGTTCCTGGGGGAGCAGCAGCCAGAGCGCCATGTAGATCATGAACTGCGGCCCGGGCAGCAGGCAGGAGGCCAGGAAGATCAGCCGGACCGTCCAGGGGGAGAGGCCGAAGCGCTCGGCGATCCCGGCGCAGACACCGGCGATCAGGCGGTCGTGGCGGGGGCGGGCGAGCGTGCGGGCGGCGATCATGGCGGTCTCCGAGCGGTAGCGATGGTGTGCTCCGGAGGTTCCGGGGCGATGACTCCATGCTGTCCCGCGTCGACCGGGCGGGGCGTCAGCCCGAATGTCGATCCGACCCCGGCTCCGCCCCGGGGCGGGTCGGCCGCGATCTAGGGGTCGGGCTCAGGGTCGGGCCCTGAGGGGGTGGGGTGTACGCAGCACCCGGGCGCGGCGGGGTCGCCGGCGGAGTGGAGGAGGGTCGGCGGGGCCGGGGTCAGAGCTGGTGGGCCCGGGGGCGGCTGGGCGCGAGGAGTGCGGTGCCGCGGAGCGCCGGTGCGTCGGCGCGCCGGGTGGACCAGGGGTTCGGCCCGTCCGCGTCCAGGGGGCGGGGGGCGGGCCCTGCGGGGGCCGGGCCGGTAGCAGCCGTCGGCGCCACGTCCGTCACGGGGCTCGGCTCGCCGGTCGCCCCCGGCACCGGCGCGGCCGTCTCCGGGGCGGTCGCCGCCGCGTGCGTCAGCCGGGTCCGCAGCCACCGGCGTCCCACCGGGACCACCGCGAGGTGCGCCACGGCGGCCCCGATCACGCCCAGCACGATGTCGTCGACGTTCAACACGTGCCCGGCCACCCCGGTGCGGACCACCTCGACCGCCGTGGCGATCAGCGCGGTGGAGCCGAGGGTCTGCAGGAAGGACGGCAGCCAGGCCGTCCGCAGCCGCCCGCCCGCCAGTGGCAGCAGCACGCCGAGCGGGGCCAGCAGCGCCAGCCCGCCCGCGACCTGCCGCACCCCGGCCGCCCCGCCGGTGCTGAACGCGCGGTGCACGGAGGAGAACGGGGTGAGGTTGGCGTCGTACGCCCAGGCGCTCGACACCTGACGCAGGGACAGCCAGGCCAGCAGCACGAAGTAGCAGATCAGCAGGCTCAGCCCGATCGACCGCAGGGCGACGGGCACCGCCTGCGGCGTCGCCGCCGTGGCCCCGGAACCCGCCGCGGCGTCGGTCGCGGCCGCCGTCCCGGCCCCGAGCGCCGTCCCGGCCCCGGGCGCTGTCCCGGACCCGGCCGCCGTCGGCTCCGCGGGTCGGCTGCCGCCGCCGCCCGGCCGTGGCGCACCCGGCGCCGGCGCGGTCGTCACGGCCTGCCGTCGGTCTTCGATCCGCACCCTGTCGCGCCCGTTCCGCACGTCGGTGCCATCTCGTTGCACGTCCCCCAGGACGCGGTGCCGGCGCGCAGCGGTTCCCGCCGTCCCCGGCTCCCGGGCGTGGCACCCCTCACACCGCCGTGCCGCGTCCGGGTGCTCCGCGTACGGAACCCCGCCCGCGCCGCCACCCGCCGCCGGCGTCACCGGACCGCGCCCGTCACTGGCAGCTCGGGCTCCCGCTCGGGCTCGCACCCGGGCTCCCGCTGGGGCTCGCCACCGGCGAGGGCAGCGCGCTGAACGGGCTGCCCGGGGTGCCGCTGCCGAGTACCGGCGACGGGGTGGCCCCGGGCCGGCCCGGACTGCCGACCCCGCCGGCCGGGTTGGCCGTGTTGCTCGGCGCGGCCGGCGGGTGCACCGGGCTGGGGCAGGCGGTCCGGCTGGCCGGGGCACCGGCGTCGACCGGGACGGCGGTCGGCCGGATGCCGCAGCCGCTGGCCAGCGCCGCGGTCAGCAGGCCGACCATCAGCGCCAGCGCCCAGCGCATCCAACCCGCGCTGGTCGTTGCGTGGTTCACTGCTCGTTCCTCCACTCGGTGCGGCTGTCCGTCGCCCCCGAGCCCTCGGATCCCCCGGCTCCCTCGATCCCACTCGTGCCCCCGGTCGTCCCGGTGCCTCCGGCGCCCCCGGCGCCCCCGGCATCCGTCGGGCTCGCGCCGGCCTCCCGGGACGGCGGTCGCAGCGGCAGCCGCAGGGTGAAGACGGCCCCGCCCTCCGGCGCGTTGGCGGCGGTGATGGTGCCGCCGTGGATCTGCGCGTTGGCCATCGCGATGGAGAGCCCGAGCCCGCTGCCCTCGGAGCGGGCCCGCCCCTTGTCCGCCTTGAAGAAGCGGTCGAAGACGTGCGGCAGCACGTCCTCCGGGATGCCCGGCCCGCTGTCCTTGACCCGGACCACCACCTCGCCGGCCCCGGTGGGCCCGGTGCCCTGGGTGACCTGGACCCGGACCGGCGAGCCGCCGTGCTTGAGCGCGTTGCCGATCAGGTTGGCGAAGACCACGTCGAGCCGGCGCGGGTCGACCACCGCCAGCACGCCGCGCGGGGCGTCCACCTCGACCGCGTCGTACCAGGCCCGGCCGTCGATGCAGGACATGATCAGGTCGGCGATGTCCATCTCGTCGGCGACCAGCTTGGCGGTCCCGGCGTCGAACCGGGTCACCTCCATCAGGTTCTCCACCAGGTCGGACAGCCGCCGGGTCTCGCTGACCACCAGCCGGACCGCCGGCTCGATCATCGGGTCCAGAGACTCGGCCTCGTCCTCCAGGATGTCGGTGACCGCCGTCATCGCGGTCAGCGGCGTGCGCAGCTCGTGCGACATGTCGGCGACGAACCGCCGGCTCTGCGCCTCGCGCGCGCTCAGCTCCTCGACCTGCTCGGAGAGCGCCTCCGCGGTGCGGTTGAAGGTCCGGGCCAGGTCGGCGAGCTCGTCGGCGCCGCTGACCTCCAGCCGGGTGTCCAGCTTGCCCTCGCCCAACCGGCGTGCGGCGTCGCCGAGTTGCCGGATCGGCCGGAGCACGGTGGCGGAGGCGGCCTGGGCCAGCAGGGTGGCGGCGATCAGCGCCAGCGCGGTGGCCACGGCGAGCGACCAGCCCAGGGTGTCGAGGTCGGCCCGCTCGTTGTCCAGCGACTTGAACATGTAGGCGGTCAGCCCGGTCGGCACGATCCGGGTGCCGCCGACCACGTAGGGCTGGCCGTTGATGTTCGTGCGCTGCCAGTACAGGTGGTACTCGTACGGGTTGCCGGGGCCCACCGGGCGCGGCTTGGGCACGGTGTTCTGCAACGCGTGCGGCACCTGGGCGAGCGTGAAGTGCTGCGGGTCCGAGGAGGCGGCGCAGTCGGGCTGGGCGTCGTCCACCACCAGCACGCTGTAGTTCAGCGCGGAGCCGGCCACGTTGGAGGCGAGCTGCTCGAGCGCCGGACAGTTGGCGCCCTGCGGCAGGTCGGAGATGTTGCGGCTGAGCGAGGAGCGGAAGTCGGCCAGCGCGTTGTTCTGGGCGCGCTTGAGCACCGCGTCGCGGTTCAGCCAGTAGGCGATGCCGGAGGCGGAGACCGCGGCGGTCAGCGCGACCACGGCGAAGACCGCGGCCAGCCGTACCCGCAGCGAACTCAGCCGCAGCCGCCGCCACAGGCTGCGGGCGAGGCGGCGGCGGTTCTGATGGTCAGTCACGTGTCGGGTCAGCCATTCGGTTTCGGGGCAGGCGCCGGCTCGGCGCGCCTGGTCGGCGCGCGGGGCGGGGTGGGGTGGTGCGCGACCCGGTCAGGCGGGCGGGTCCAGACGATAGCCCACCCCGCGGACCGTGCGGATCAGGGTGGGGGCCGAGGGGACGTCCTCCACCTTGGCCCGCAGCCGCTGCACGCAGGCGTCCACCAGGCGCGAGTCACCGAGGTAGTCGTGCTCCCAGACCAGGCGCAGCAGCTGCTGGCGGGAGAGCGCCTGACCGGGGCGGCGGCTCAGCTCCAGCAGCAGGCGCAGCTCGGTGGGGGTGAGCTGGAGGTCCTGGCCGTCCTTGGTCACGGTCATCGCCGAGCGGTCGATCACCACCGACCCGAAGGCCGAGGAGTCCGAGTTCTCCCGCTCGCCGCGGCGCAGCACGGCGCGGATCCGGGCGTCCAGCACCCGGGGCTGCACCGGCTTGACCACGTAGTCGTCGGCGCCCGACTCCAGGCCGACCACCACGTCGATGTCGTCCGAGCGCGCGGTCAGCAGGATGATCGGCAGCTGGTCGGAGCGCCGGATCCGGCGGCAGACCTCGAAGCCGTCGATCCCGGGCAGCATCACGTCCAGCACGATCAGGTCCGGACGCTGTTCCTTGAAGAGCCGGAGGCCGTCCTCACCGGACGCTGCGGCGGCCACGCGGTGGCCCTGGCGGGTGAGGGCGAGTTCGAGGCCGGTCCGGATGGCGTCGTCGTCCTCGATCAGTAGGAGGAAAGGCACCTGGTCATTCTGGCTCACCGGGTGTGCCGCCGGGAACCGTGGGCGCCGGGATGGGCGTCGCAGCCGGCGAGGAACCTGTGGGACCCGGGTGAGGGACCTGGGTCAGGGAGCTGCGTGACGAAGGTCCTGCGGCTTGTGACACCGCTGTGACAGTCGCCGGACACCGCCATGACGGGCGACGGGCAGGATTTTCCATGTCGCCGCGACGGACCGGACACCAACCGGGACGGAGCGGCGGTAGGGAAAGGATCCGCTCGTACCGACCATGGGGGCGCCACATGAACGCAACGCTTGAGACCCGGGGCATCTGGGATGCGCACAACCCGGCCGTCCGCGGCGTGCGTCCGGCGGCGCGGATTCGGGTCGAGCACTGCTCGGGGGCCCGCCGGGTGAGCGGCGGGAGCAGGGCGGGGAGCGTGCCCGGGGGAGCGTTCGGGGGGACGCAGGGGGGCACGCACGAGGGAACGGGGGGCGGTCGGCCCGCCGCTGGCTCGGGGGAGCCGGCGGTCGGCCAGACCACCACGACGGCCACCCTCTACCGGGTCGCACCGGTGGCGGGGGCCGTCCGGCAGGGCGAGCAGGGAGCGGCTCAGGGGGAGCCCGCGGGCAACGAGGCGGAACACCTCGCGGAGTTCACCGCGTACGTCCGCGAGCGGCGCGCCTCCCTGTACGCCACGGCCTACCACCTGACCGGCGACCGCTTCGAGGCCGAGGACCTGCTGCAGAGCGCGCTCTTCAGCACCTACCGCGCCTGGGGCCGGATCACCGACAAGGCGGCGGTCGGCGGCTACCTGCGCCGGACCATGACCAACCTGCACATCTCGGCCTGGCGTCGGCGCAAGCTGAACGAGTACCCGACCGAGGAGCTGCCGGAGACGGTCGGCGACACCGACGCGATGGGCGGCACCGAGCTGCGTGCCGTGCTCTGGCAGGCGCTGGCCAAGCTGCCCGAGAACCAGCGCACCATGCTGGTGCTCCGCTACTACGAGGGCCGCACCGACCCGGAGATCGCCGACATCCTCGGCATCAGCGTCGGCACGGTGAAGAGCAGCATCTGGCGCGCCCTGCGCCGCCTGCGCGACGACGAGCAGCTCAACCGCAGTGGCGACACCGCCCACGCGTTCGGCGAACTGGTGGCGTGACGAACTTCTTGGAACTCCCGTCGGGGGACGGGTAGGGCGCGGAGCTGGCAGCGGAACTCGGGGGAGTTGCTGCAGGCAGGGAAGCCGCGTCCAGGCAGGGACCAGCCGGGCTCGGTGTCTTGGGAGAGGACACCGGGCCCGGCTGGGTGCTGTGCGCTGTCACAGGTCGAGGAGGTCGCGGAGGTCGATCTCGACGGGGAAGGGGAGCTCGGTCTTCAGCTGCCCGACGTGATGGCCGCCGGACGGGGCGGGGGCGTAGACGCCGGTCTCGCGGTCGAGCCAGAACTCGAAGACCTCGGGGAGGTCGTCGGCACCGCGCTCGACGCGCCAGAAGTAAGGGATGCCGGCTTCGGCGTAGAGGCCGGGCTTGGTGAACCTGTCCATGGCACGGGAGCCGGGCGAGACCACCTCGACAGCCAGGGAGACCGAGGCCACCGGGATGCACTCCATCGAGAACACGTCGAGGTCGGTCTTGTCGTAGACGACGACGTCGAGTTTGGGCGGGTTGTACTCATCGATGAGGATGCAGCGCTCGGACCGGACGGCGTACGGGTTCGTTCCGGCTGCCTTCAGGACGGAATAGAGCTCGTCCCGCACGGTGTCGTGCCAGTGGGTGGTCATCCCTCGTACCACGATTGCCCCGTCGATCAGCTCGAAGTCGAACGGCAAGTCCAGCTGCTTGGCCTGCTCATAGGTCAACCCGCGGGTCGGCGGATGCATCCAGTCGATCGGCTCGGCCGTCACGGCTACCTTCCTCAGGTCGGGTCCGACAGCTCTGATGCCAAGCCTAGCCTTGGGCAGCGCCGCCGACCGCATCACCAGTGCCGCCGACTTCCGGTGCGAGGCAGGGGTGAATTATCACCATCTGTGTCTGCTGCGTTGCGGTGCGCGGCTACGATCCCGGGGCGGGGGGCTTTCGGTTCGGAGGAGGGGCTGGCTGTGCCTGCAGCAAAGGATCTCGATCCCTCGGCATCGCTCGCGGCGTTCCTCGGCGCCAAGGTGCGCCGGCTGCGCGAGGGGATGGGGCTGACCCAGAAGCAGTTGGGGCAGCTGGTGTTCGTCGGCCACAACCGGATCGCGCAGATCGAGCTGGCGACGGACCCGCCGGGGCGGGACTTGATCAAGCTGCTGGACGCTGCGTTGCAGGCGGACGGTGAGCTGATCGGGTTGTGGGGGCACCTCAACGACCCGAAGTACGAGCACTACGCCAAGACGTTCCTCTACCGTCAGGCTGAAGCCAAAGTGATCCAGGAGTACTCCCTGGTCGTTCCCGGGTTGGTTCAGACCGAGGCGTACATGCGGGCGTTGTTCGATGACGTGGACGGCCTGTTGGACGATCGCGGCGCGGCGGAGAAGATCACCACTCGCCTCGAACGGCAGCAGATCCTGCAGCGTGAGAAGCCGCCGTGGTACCGGCTGACGCTGCTCGAGTCGGCGCTCTACGTTCCGGTCGGCGGCCCCGAGGTGATGCGGGGGCAGCTGGCCCATCTGTTGGAGGCCGGGCGCCGACGCCACGTGGACATCCAGGTGCTCCCCCTCCGCTCGCTGCCGCTGACCGCGATGGATGGATCGTTCTCCGTGCTGACGATGCCGGACGGCTCGCGATCGGGCTACAGCGAGGGGCTCATCATCGGGCGGCACTTCGAGCAGCCGGAAGACGTGACCCGACTGGCGGTCATCTACGATCGGGTGCAGGCAGCCGCGCTCGACCCGGAGATGTCGGCAGCCTTCATCCGGAACGTGATGGAGGACCGGTACACATGGGAACCGCCACCCCTGACCTGAACAACGTGGCCTGGCGCAAGTCCAGTTACAGCGGCGGTCAGTCCAACAACTGCGTCGAGGTCGCCACCACCCTCCCCGCCATCACCCCCGTCCGCGACTCCAAGGACCCCGCCGGTCCTGCCCTGACCTTCCCCGCCGACTCCTTCGCCGCTTTCGTCACCGCCCTCAAGGCCGGCCGCCTCCGGTAGTCAGCGCCCTCGCTGCCCGGCGACCTGCGCGCGGTAGCGGCCCGGGGAGGTGCCGTGTTCGCGTTTGAAGGCCTTGGCGAAGGCGAACTCGCTGAGGTAGCCGGACTGTTGGGCGACCGTACGCAGGGGTGCGTCGGACTCGTGGAGCAGGCGGCCGGCCGTGGTCATGCGCCACCAGGTGAGGTAGCCGAGCGGGGGCTGGCCGACCAGGGTGGTGAAGCGGCGGGCGAAGGCGGCCCGGGAGAGGCCGGCGCGGGCGCCCAACTCCTCGACGGTCCACGGGTGGGCCGGGTCGGCGTGGATCTCGCTCAGCGCGGTGGTGATCGCCGGGTCGCCGAGGGCGGCGGCCCAGCCGGTGGTGGCCGTGCACGCGGTCTCCGCCAGCCAGGCGCGCAGGACGAGGAGCAGCATCGCGTCCAGCAGGGCGGGCACCGCGGCGTGGGAGCCGGGGCGGTGCTCACCCAGTTCGCCGGTGAGCAGGTCGACGAGCGCGCGCAGTGCCGGGTGGCGGTCGATGCCCGAGGGCAGGTGCAGCACCGGTGGCAGGGCGGCCAGCAGCGGGTGCGGGCGGACCCGGTCGAGCTGGTAGGCGCCGCAGAGGGTGACCGTCGCGGCCGGGTCCGCCGGCGCGTCGGTCCGGGCGGGGCGCTGGGCCGGCAGCAGGCCGTCCGGGCCCAGCACCACGTCGACCAGGGCGGTGTCGAGCGCGTCCGCGAGCGCGTAGCCGCGGCCGTGCGGCAGCAGCACCACGTCGCCGGTGTCGAGCCGGATCGGCGCCTCGGGCGAGCCCGGGGGCAGCAGCCAGCAGGAGCCCTGCAGCACGACGTGGAAGCCGGCGCCCGGGGTGGACGGGAAGCGCAGGCCCCAGGGGGCGAGCTTCCGGGTGTGTCCCGAGTGCGGCTGTCCGGTGCGCATCGCGGTGATGGCGTCGCTGAGCACGTCCATGGGACCGGAGCGTAGCGCGCTGCCGAGACGATCGGACAGGAAAGCGAGATCCTGCGGCATGGGACGTCTCGTTCTCCGGGTCTACGGTGGGAGCACGGGGGGATCGACGAACGGTCCCGCCGGCCAACTCACTTCATGGACGGGGGAATTCGCCATGCCCAAGGCGACGGCAGTGGTGTTCGACGAGGTCGGTGGGCCCGAGGTGCTGCGGCTCGTGGACGTGGAACTCGGCGAGCCCGGGGCGGACCAGGTCCTGGTGCGGGTCGAGGCGATCGGGCTGAACCGGGCGGAGGCGCTGTTCCGCGCCGGCACCTACTTCTACCAGCCGGAGCTGCCCGGCTCCCGGCTCGGCTACGAGGCCACCGGCGTGGTCGAGGCGGTCGGCGCGGAGGTGACCGGTTTCGCGGCCGGCGACCGGGTCAGCACCGCGGCGCTCGGGCACCTGAGCACCCACGGGGTCTACGGCGACCGGGTGCTGGTGCCCGCCGCCAACCTGATCCGCCGCCCGGGCGACGCGGACCCGGTCACCGGGGTCGCGGTCTGGCTCTCCTACAGCACGGCGTACGGCGCGCTGGTGGAGAAGGGCGGGCTGCGGCCGGGGGACACGGTGCTGATCACCGCGGCCTCCAGCAGCGTCGGCGTGGCCGCGATCCAGGTGGCCCGGCACCTGGGCGCGATCCCGGTCGCGGTGACCCGGACCGCGGCCAAGCGGGAGCAGTTGCTCGCCGCGGGTGCGGCGCACGTGATCACGCTGGACGAGGAGGACCTGCTGGAGCGGGTGGCCGAACTCACCGAGGGGCGCGGGGCGGAGCTGGTCTTCGACCCGGTGGCGGGGCCGGGGCTGGCCACGGTCGCGCAGGCGGTGGCGAACGGCGGGCTGCTGATCGTCTACGGGTGGCTGGACCCGCGTCCGGCGCCGCTGCCGATGAACTGGGGGCTGCGCGTCCTCGGTTACAACAACATGGAGATCACCGGTGAGCCGGCCGCCCGGCGGCGGGCCTGGCACTTCATCGACGCCGGCCTGCGGGCCGGGACGCTGGCGCCGGTGGTGGACCGGACCTTCGACCTGACCGAGATCGCCGCGGCGCACCGGCACCTGGAGGCGAACGGCCAGGTGGGCAAGGTGGTGGTGACGGTGGCGCACTGAGGGTGCCTCGCTGGCGGATGTGCGATGACGGATATGCGATGACAGCTGACAGATTTCACTATCTGTCAGCTGTCATCGGCGCTCTGTCATCGCACATTCGTCATCGCGAAGTCCGGCGAGGTCAGCGCAAGTCCGGCGGCCCTCAGGCCCCCACCGCCACCCGGCGCCCCTGGCGCATCACGGCGCGCACCCGGTCCGCGGCCTCGGCGCCCCCGCAGGCGTCGGCGCCGAGCCGGACCTGCCGGGCCACGATGCCCCGCTCGGCCCGCATCAGCCGCCAGCCGCGGCGCAGCAGGTAGGGGACCGACTTGCGGCCTTCGCGCACGTCGCGGCGGAAGCGGCGCCAGGCCGTGGTGAGCGGTCGGTTGCGCAGGCAGAGGGCGGCGCCGAGCAGGCCTTCCGCCTCGCAGGCGGCCACCAGTTCGGCGGCGAAGATGCCCTCGGCGATGAAGACCGGCACACCGCCCAGGTCCAGCGACCGCGAGCCGGCCCGGCCGTTGGCGGGGATCGAGTACACCGGCACCTCGGCCCGGCCCTGCTCGACCAGCTCCCGGATGGCCGCCAGCGCCTGCGCGCCGTGCCAGGAGTGCGGCGAGTCCCAGTCGGTGCCGGAGCCGTCGGGCAGCAGCGGCAGCGTCGGGTCGTCGCCGTCCTTGTAGAAGTCGTCGAGCTGCAGCACCGGCAGCCCGAGCCGCTCGGCCAGCGAGGACTTCCCCGACCCGGAGGGCCCGGAGAGCAGCACCACGCGGGCACGGGTGGTCAGGGCGGGGTTCAGGGGAGTGTCACTCACGGGACACCAGTCTGACGCATCCGACGCCGTACTCGTAACCCGCGGTACGCGAGGAATTGGCCACGTCCCGGTCAACTGCCGGCCCGCGCCGACCCCGTGCCCGACCCCGCGCCCGGCACCCCGCCGGACCTCGCCGGGCAAGGCGACGGGCCCGCGCCAGGGGGGAGAGGCGCGGGCCCGTCAGTGGCACGTCCGGGCCCCTGGGGGGAGAGGGGCACTGGGGACGGCCAGCTCTCGGTCGGCGGTCCGGCGGGCGCCGGACCGGCCGGACTACTGACCCATCGGGTGCCAGACCGTCTTGGTCTCCAGGAAGGAGAGCAGCCGGTCGGTGCCCGGGGCAGCGGTCCAGTCCTGCGCCGACGGGTCGAGCGCCGGGCGCAGCACGCGCTTCAATGTATCGGCCGCAGCGGCCTCCAGCGAAGCCGCCGCGCCCGGACCGTCGGCGGCGATGGCGCCGGTCAGGTCCAGGGCGTTGACGTCCTGGTGCGAGGCGAGCGTCGGCGCGATGTCCGCGGTGCGACCGGAGATGACGTTGACCACGCCGCCCGGCAGGTCCGAGGTGGCGAGCACCTCACCGAGCGACAGGGCCGGCAGCGGCGCGTCGGCGGCGGCCGCGACCACCACGGTGTTGCCGGTGGCGATCGCCGGGGCGATCGCCGAGACCAGGCCGAGGAAGGAGTACCCGTAGCCGGTCTGCGGGGCGACGACGCCGACCACGCCGGTCGGCTCCGGCACCGAGAGGTTGAAGAACGGCCCGGCCACCGGGTTGGCGGCACCGGCGATCTGCGCCACCTTGTCGGTCCAGCCGGCGTACCAGACCCAGCGGTCGATCGCCTGGTCCACCAGCGCGGCGGCCTTCTTGGCGCCCAGGCCCTCGGCCGTGGCCACCTCGGCGGCGAACTGCTCGCGGCGGCCCTGCAGCATCTCGGCCACCCGGTAGAGCACCTGGCCGCGGTTGTAGGCGGTGGTGCCGGACCAGCCCTTGACCGCCGCACGGGCGGCGAGGACCGCGTCGCGGGTGTCCTTGCGGGTCCCCAGCGGGGCGTTGGCCAGCCACTGGCCCTTACCGTCGGTCACCTCGTACACCCGTCCGCTCTCGGAGCGCGGGAACTTCCCGCCGACGAACAGCTTGTAGGTCTTCATCACGTCAAGCCGGATGACATCAGACATCGAGGTAGGCCTCCAGACCGTGCCGGCCACCCTCGCGGCCGTAGCCCGACTCCTTGTAGCCGCCGAACGGCGAGGTCGGGTCGAACTTGTTGAAGGTGTTGGCCCACACCACGCCGGCCTTGAGCCGGTCCGCCATCCACAGGATGCGCGAGCCCTTCTCCGTCCAGATACCGGCGGACAGGCCGAAGGGGGTGTTGTTGGCCTTGGCGACGGCCTCGTCCGGGGTGCGGAAGCTCAGCACCGAGAGCACCGGGCCGAAGATCTCCTCCTGGGCGATCCGGTGCGCCTGGCTCACGCCGGTGAACAGCGTGGGGCGGAACCAGTAGCCGGCGGTGGGCAGCTCGCAGGACGGCGACCAGCGCTCGGCGCCCTCGGCCTCGCCGGCCGCGGCGAGCTCGGTGATCCGGGCCAGCTGGGCGGCCGAGTTGATCGCGCCGATGTCGGTGTTCTTGTCCAGCGGGTCGCCGACCCGCAGGGTGGCCATCCGGCGCTTGAGCGCGTCCAGCAGCTCGTCCTGGATCGACTCCTGGACCAGCAGGCGGGAGCCCGCGCAGCAGACGTGGCCCTGGTTGAAGAAGATGCCGTTGACAATGCCCTCGACCGCCTGGTCGATCGGCGCGTCGTCGAAGACGATGTTGGCGGCCTTGCCGCCCAGCTCCAGCGAGAGCTTCTTGCGCGAGCCGGCCAGCTGACGGGCGATGCCGCGGCCGACGTTGGTCGAGCCGGTGAAGGCGACCTTGTTGACGTCCTGGTGCGCAGTCAGCGCGGCGCCGGTGCGGCCGTCGCCGGTGACGATGTTGACGACGCCCTTGGGCAGACCGGCCTGGCGGCAGATCTCGGCGAACCGCAGGGCGGTCAGCGGGGTGGTCTCGGCGGGCTTGAGCACGACGGTGTTGCCGGTGGCGAGCGCCGGGGCGATCTTCCAGGCCAGCATCATCAGCGGGAAGTTCCACGGGATGACCTGGGCCGCCACGCCGACCGGGCGCGGGTTCGCGCCGAAGCCGGCGTA
This sequence comes from Kitasatospora sp. LaBMicrA B282, assembly GCF_050325825.1. Lineage (NCBI taxonomy): Bacteria > Bacillati > Actinomycetota > Actinomycetes > Kitasatosporales > Streptomycetaceae > Kitasatospora > Kitasatospora sp. LaBMicrA B282. The sequence goes on along the minus strand of NZ_JBNQTI010000036.1, from coordinate 12,156 downwards.
GTCCAGCTTGTCGGCCCAGCCGGCGTAGTAGAAGAACCAGGCGGCGACCATCGGCAGGTCGAAGTCGCGGGTCTCCTTGATCGGCTTGCCGTTGTCGATCGACTCCAGCACGGCCAGCTCGCGGGAGCGCTCCTGGACGATCCGGGCGATCCGGAACAGGTACTTGGCGCGCTCGCTGCCGGGCAGCGCGGACCAGTCGCCGAACGCCTTGCGGGCGGCCTTGACCGCGCGGTCCACGTCCTCCTCGGTGCCCTGGGCGAACTCGGCGAGCACCTGCTCGGTGGCCGGGTTGACCGTCTTCAGCGCCTCGCTGCCGCTGGAGTCGACGAACTCGCCGCCGATGAAGTGGCCGTAGGAGGTGGCGATGTCGCCGGCCGCGGCGGGGGACTCCGGGGCGGGGGCGTAGTCGAAGATCCCGGTCTTGGCCACGGGAGCTTCTTCGAGCTTCTTGTTCTTGGCCATGGTGATCAGTCCACCGTCACGTAGTCGGGACCGGAGTACCGGCCGGTGCGCAGCTTCTGGCGCTGCATCAGCAGGTCGTTGAGCAGGCTGGAGGCGCCGAAGCGGAACCAGTGCGGGGTGAGCCAGTCGTCGCCGAGCGTCTCGTTGACCATCACCAGGTACTTCATCGCGTCCTTGGTGGTCTTGATGCCACCGGCCGGCTTCACGCCGACCTGGACGCCGGTGGCGGCCTTGAAGTCGCGCACCGCCTCCAGCATCAGCAGGGTCACCGGCGGGGTGGCGTTGACCGTCACCTTGCCGGTGGAGGTCTTGATGAAGTCGGCGCCGGCCAGCATCGCCAGCCAGGAGGCCCGGCGCACGTTGTCGTAGGTCTGCAGCTCGCCGGTCTCGAAGATCACCTTGAGGTGGGCCGAGGTCCCGTCGGGGCGCTCGCACGCCTCCTTGACCGCGGCGATCTCCTGGAAGACGTCCAGGTAGCGGCCGGAGAGGAAGGCGCCGCGGTCGATCACCATGTCGATCTCGTCGGCGCCGGCGGCCACCGCGTCGGCGGTGTCGGCGAGCTTGACCGGCAGGGCCGCGCGGCCGGCCGGGAAGGCGGTGGCGACCGAGGCGACCTGGATGTCCGTGCCGCGCAGGGACTCCTTGGCGGTGGCGACCATGTCCGGGTAGACGCAGATCGCGGCGACCCGCGGGGTGCCCGGGTCGGTCGGGTCGGGGTGCTTCCCCTTGGTGCACAGGGCGCGCACCTTGCCGACCGTGTCCGCGCCCTCCAGCGTGGTCAGGTCGATCATGGAAATGGCGAGGTCGATCGCGAAGGCCTTGGCCGTCGTCTTGATCGAACGCGTACCGAGGGAGGCGGCGCGGGCTTCCAGGCCGACGGCGTCGACGCCGGGCAGGCCGTGCAGGAAGCGGCGGAGCGAGGCCTCGGAGGCGGCGACGTCGCTCAGGCCGCCGCCCGCGGCGCCGGGGGCGTTGGCTGCAACAGTGGACATAGTCACCAGATCAGCATATCTACGCGCGTAGGTCCAGGCTAGAGGGGGCTGCTTTCGATGCGGGAACGAGACCTCGGCGGTGGTGCGGGAGCAGGGTCCGGGCCGGATCTGGACCGGGTCCGGGCTGGGTTCGGGCCAGGTCTGGGTCGGACCTGGGCCGGGTTTCGGTCGGGTTCGGAAAGGGGATGAGGGGGGCTTCGGTCGCGGGCAGGCCGGGCCGATCGGGTCGGCGGGCCGAAAGCGGAAGCATTTGTCCGCGCTCCGCTCGGCGCCTTTCCGTGACGGCCCTGTGGAAATATCCGCACCCCCGTGATCTTGTCCGTCGGTTCGTACTATCGTGACGATCGTTCGGTCGCCCGCATTCGGGCCGGCCGAGTGATCGTGTGCAATGCGAAGGGGGAAACGTCGATGTTCTTTCCGCTGCCCACTCGTCCCAAGGCGGCCAATCTGGCCGGGGTCGAAGCCGCCCTGCAGGCTGCGCTGGACGAGGCGGACGAGATGGAACGCCCGGGCCTGGAGCGGGCGTTGGAGATCCTGGCCGGGTACCTCGACATCAACGGCAAGGACGCCGAGGACTGGGCGCGCAGCGTCCTTGAGCTGGCCGGTGTCGACGCTCGCGCCACCGAGGTCAAGGCGGTCCGTGAACTCCGCCTGGCCCGCCCCGACCTGACCCTCAAGGAGGCGGTCACCCTGGCGAGGAAGGTCGCCGGCAAGGCCGCCTGAGGAGGGCGTCCGAGAAAACGGCCGGGCCGGGCCAGGCCATTTCCCGGCGGGAATCCTCAGATTCCGCTCAATTCCCGGGTGGTCGGATTCGACCGCCGTGCGTTCGGAACTCGCCGTCCCCTGCCGCCGCCGACGGCGGGGGACGGAGAGCGGCGGGCGGTTCCCCGGCGAAAGCTCAGGTTTCGTACAGAACCTCCACGTCACCCGGTAGAGCACGGCACCCGGTGGGTAGCGTCCCGGTAAGGGGAGAGCGGGGGAGGTGGCGCAGTGTTCGAGTCGGAGCGATGGCCGCTGGTCTGGACCGGCTTCCTGCTGATCGCGGTGAGCGTGCGCCTGGCGGTCACGGTGCACGACCACCGGCACCGGCGACTGCGGGCCCGGCGGCGGCCGAGTCACCTGGAGTGGCTGCCCGGGCTGGCCGGGGTGGCCGTGGTCGCCGGCGAGGTGCCCAGGGCGTTGCGGGCCAGCCCCACGGCCCTGACCGTGGGCGACGACCTGGCCGTGCTGGCCGGCGTCGCACTGCCCGGCCTGCTGGTCTACGGGAGCGTGGTGCTGGCGGCCCGGCGCACCCGCGGTTAGGGCGGCGCACCCGCGGTCAGCCCGGCGTACCCGCGGTCGGCCCGGCGCACCCGCGGTCGGGGCGTCATCCGAAGGCCGCGCCCCGGGTCGGTCAGGACTGCCAGGTGTCGTTCAGCGTCCCGGCGGACGAGCCGGTACTGGCTCCGTGGTTCCCGCCGTTCTCCCAAGTGACGTTCCCCGAGGCGTCCTTGATGATGTACTTGTACTGGAAGGCGGTGTTCGCCGGCAGGCTCAGGGTGCCGCTCCACACCGGGTAGCCCCCCGAGGAGAGCGGGACGGCCGCGCTCGGGTTCCAGTTGCCGAGCTGCGGGATCGAGCCGACCAGGTAGACGTTCTGGCCCCAGCTCGTGGTCTTGTTCTCGTCGAAGGTCTCGGCGACCGTGCCCGCGGCCGGGGTCGGTGCGTAGAGCGCCACCGCGTCACCGGGGTTGACCGTCACGGTGGCCTGGCCGGTGGCGTCCACCGTCACCGTCGGGCCGGTGCAGCCGCCGCCGGGCTGCGGGTCGCCGTGGATGACGTCGCAGTAGCTGCCGGCCGGCAGGCCGGTCTCGAAGGTCTGGGTCACCGCGGTGGTGCCGTTGTCGAGCGCGATCCAGGCCGCGTCGCCCCGGCTGAAGGCGATCGCGTTGGACCCGTTGTCCCACCAGTTGGCCACCGACCGGCCCTGGGCGGCGTTGTGCCAGCCGACCAGGTTGGCGATGCCCTGGTTCCGGTCCGTGCAGGTCCAGGCGCCGGAGGAGCAGTCGGTCGCGGTCACGAAGCCGTTGGCGTCGGCCGGCGGCGACTGGTCGCTGGTGCTGAAGTCGAAGCCGGAGTACACCTGCGCGGTGCCGCCGTAGCCCCAGGCCAGCTCGAACTCGGTGGCCAGGGTGTACTTGCTGCCGTCCTTGTAGCTGAGCGTCTGCCCGCTGCGCTCGGTGTCGTGGTTGGTCACCATCACGGAAGAGGCGGCGGACGGCTCCAGGCCCCAACTCTGCCCGAAGGTCTTCAGGTTGGCGATGCTGCCGTTGAACTGGCTCTTCAGGTCGTAGGCGTAGGTGAACTCGATGACGTTGCCGTTGCCCTCGAAGGCGCTCGGCGCGAGCTGGCCGCTGCTGCCGGGTATGACCTCCTGGTAGACGTAGGGCCGCGTGTTGGTCCAGGTGGTGTTGTTCACCCGGCCGAGGATGTTGGCCATGTCGGCCTGCGCGATGTGCTTGGCCGCGTCCAGCCGGAAGCCGTCGACCCCGTAGCCGACCAGCTTGTTGAGGTAGCCGGCCAGCTTGGCCCGGACGTCGTCCTTCTCGGTGTAGAGGTCGGAGAGCGAGGAGAGGTCGCACTCCTGCACCTGCTGGACGTTGTTCCAGTCGGTGATGCTCATGTCCGCGTTCGGGCAGTTCTGCGGCGAGGTGTGGAAGTCCGAGCCGTCGTACGGGACGTTGTCGTAGGTGAAGGTGGCCGGGTTGAAGCCGGCCCCGCCGTAGGAGTCGGTGCTGGTCTGGTTGGCCCCGGCGGTGTGGTTGAGCACGCTGTCGGCGTAGACCTTCACGCCGGCGTTGTGGCAGGTCTGCACCATCTGGGCGAACTGCTGCTCGGTGCCCATCCGGCTGTTGAGGTCGTAGGCCACTGGCTGGTAGACGTCCCACCAGGCGTGGGTGCTGCCGGCCAGGCGGATCGAGTCCTCCGGCGGGGCGACCTGGACCGCGCCGTAGCCCTTGGGGCCGAGCACGGTGGTGCACTCGTTGGCCACCGAGGGCCAGTTCCACTCGAAGAGGTTGGCGATCACGTCGCCGCCGTTCGGGGTGGCGGCGTGGGCGGTGCCCTGGACGGTGAGCGGCAGCAGGGCGCCGGCCACCAGGGCGGCGGCGCTGAGCGCGGCGGAGCGGCTGGTCCGGGCAGGACGGAGCGGTCTCATGGGGCGGACTCCCGTTGGGGGTGGGCCGTCCCGCCGAGGACCGGGGGCACAGGTTCGCGGGGCTGCGCCGCCGGGGGTGGGGCTCGGCGGGGACGGGTTCCGGGATGGCAGGAACGCGGACACGACGCCGACCGGCAGGCCGCCGCTGGCACCGCGCGCTAGACCATCCCGCCGGCGCGCGCTCGACGTCAAGAGTCCAGCAAGGCATTGCTGAAAATTTCGGCAAATCGTTGCATTGGCTGTCAGGTCGACCGGAGGCCGACACTTCCCCAGGTCGCAGCCGAAAAGAGACGTTTGAGACCGCTGGTGCGGCCGGGTCCATGGGGCAGAATCGTCCCCATGACCGATTCCGCCGGCACGCCCGACCCGGGCAACGCCACCCCCGCCGACGGGCCGAAGTACGCCGACCACGTCTTCCGCTCGACCCCCGGCATCATCTCCGGTGTGCTGCTGCTCGCCGTCGCGGGCTGGCTGATCGCCGACGCCATGCTGAACAGCAGTGGCAGGACGCCGTGGATCGCGCTGGCCTGCGCGCCGGTGTTCGCCTTCCCGGTGATCGCCTACACCCTGCGCCCGTCCGTCTCGGCCGGCCTGGACAAGATGGTGGTCCGCAACCCGCTGCGCACCGTGGTGGTGCCCTGGGCGGCGGTGGACGACCTGCGGGCCGGCTACTCCGCCGAGCTGGTGGCCGGCGGCCACACCTACCAGATGTGGGCCGTGCCGGTCTCGCTGCGCCAGCGCAACAAGGCCAACCGGCGCGAGGCGTTCGGCTCCTCCAGCCGTGCGCAGGGCCGCCCCGGCCTGTTCAACCGCGCCGCGGTGCACTCCCCGGTGCCCGGCGCGCCGGACCCGAACCGGGCCTGGTCCGACCAGGTGGTCGACGTGCTGCGCGAGCACGCCAAGATGAACGCGGTGCGGCCGAGCGCGAAGGGCGAGATCAAGGTCAGCTGGTGCTGGTGGGTGATCGCGCCGACGCTGGTCGGGCTGGTGGTGCTGGCGACGCTGATCGCCGTCTGACTCCGCCGGAATCGACGAGGGCCGGGGGCGGGGGGGGGGGGGGGGGAAAGGCCTTTCCCCCCCCCCCCCCATCCCCCCCCCCCCCCCCCCCCCCCCCCCCCCCCCCCC
>NZ_JBNQTI010000036.1:0-6373 GCF_050325825.1 Kitasatospora sp. LaBMicrA B282 | reverse complement strand
GGGGGGGGGGTGGGGGGGGAGATTGTAAGGAAAAAAAGGGAAGAGAGGGGGGAGGACCCCGCCCTGGGGGTGGGGGGTCCCCCGGCCCATGTCCTGCGCCGGCCGTCCGGCGCCGGGTCCTCACTCGATCGGGTGAGAACGTGGCGCCGGGTCAGATCCCGGCGGCCCGGCCCAGGTCGCGCTTGATCGCGGCCAGCAGCTCGGCGGCCCGGTCCCGGGTGGCCGGCAGCGCGTCGGCGGCGGGGACCGGGAGCACCACCTCCAGGTAGCACTTCAGCTTGGGCTCGGTGCCCGAGGGGCGCACCACGATCCGGGCCGAACGCACCGGCTCGCCGGCCAGGTAGTAGCGCAGCCCGTCGGTCGGCGGCAGCTCGGCCGAACCGGCCGACAGGTCGTCCGCCCGCTCGACCGTGAGGCCGGCCAGCTCGGTCGGCGGCTGCTCGCGCAGCCGGCGCATCGCCGCGCCGATCAGCGACAGGTCCTGGACCCGGACCGAGAGCTGGTCGGTGGCGTGCAGGCCGTGGGTGAGCGCCAGCTCGTCCAGCAGGTCGGTCAGGCTCCGCCCGTCCCGCTTGAGCTCGGCGGCCAGCTCGGCGATCAGCAGCGCGGCGGTGACGCCGTCCTTGTCCCGCACCCCGTCCGGGTCGACGCAGTAGCCGAGCGCCTCCTCGTAGCCATAGCGCAGGCCCTCGGCGCGGGAGATCCACTTGAAGCCGGTCAGCGTCTCGGCGTAGGGCAGGCCCGCGGCCTCGGCGATCCGGCCGAGCAGGGTGGCGGAGACGATGGTGGTGGCGAAGGTGCCGGCGGCACCCTTGCGGACCAGCGCCGCGCCGAGCAGCGCGCCGACCTCGTCGCCGCGCAGCATCCGCCAGCCCGCCGCGGCCGCCGGGTCCGGCACCGCGACCGCGCAGCGGTCGGCGTCCGGGTCGTTGGCGATCACCAGGTCGGGGCGGGCCGCCGCCGCGGTGCGGAAGGCCAGGTCCATCGCGCCCGGCTCCTCCGGGTTGGGGAACGCGACGGTGGGGAACTCCGGGTCCGGCTCGGCCTGCTCGGCGACCACGGTCGGGGCCGGGAAGCCGGCCTGCTTGAAGGCGGCCAGCAGGGTGTCCCGGCCGACCCCGTGCAGCGGGGTGTAGACCACGTCCAGGTCCCGGGCGCCGCCCGGCTCGACCACGGTGACGGCCCGGGCCAGGTAGGCGTCCAGCACGTCCTCGCCGAGCACCTGCCAGCCGTCGGCGGCCCGCGGCACGTCGTCCAGCGAGGCCACCGCGTCGATCTCGGCGGCGATCCCGGCGTCCGCCGGCGGCACGATCTGCGAGCCGTCGCCCAGGTAGACCTTGTAGCCGTTGTCCTGCGGCGGGTTGTGGCTGGCGGTCACCATCACGCCGGCCGCCGCGCCCAGGTGGCGGATCGCGAAGGCGAGCACCGGGGTGGGCAGCGGGCGGGGCAGCAGCGCGGCGCGCAGGCCGGCGCCGACCATCACCGCGGCGGTGTCCCGGGCGAAGTCGTAGGACTTGTGCCGGGCGTCGTAGCCGATCACCACCAGGTCGCCCGCGTCCTCGGCGCGCAGGTAGCCGGCCAGCCCGGCGGCGGCCCGCAGCACCACGGCGCGGTTCATCCGCATCGGGCCGGCGCCCAGCTCGCCGCGCAGACCGGCGGTGCCGAACTGCAGGCGGTCGGCGAAGCGCTCGGCCAGGTCGGCGAGCGCGGGCTCGGCCGCGGGGCCGTCCTGCTCGGCGTCGGCCAGCAGCGCGGCCAGCTCCTCGCGGGTCTCGGCGTCGGGGTCCTCGGCCAGCCACTGGCGGGCGCGGGCGAGGAGGTCGGTGGTGTCCTGGGCCATGGGTCGCCTACTCCGGTATCCGGTAGGGGAAGGGGGTCGTCTGGGAAACGTGAACGGCCCGGGCGCTCCGCTGCAGCGGGGGAGCGCCCGGGCCGAGCCTTCGGGCCGGCCCGGGGGCCGGTCGGTGGGGCCGGAGCGTCAGATCCGCTCCAGGACCTTGGCCAGCAGGGTGCCCATCCGCTCGGCGGAGGCCTTGCCCGCCTCCAGCACCTCTTCGTGGTTCAGCGGCTCGCCGGTGATGCCCGCGGCCAGGTTGGTGACCAGCGAGATGCCCAGCACCTCGGTGCCGGCCTCGCGGGCGGCGATCGCCTCCAGTGTGGTCGACATGCCGACCAGCTCGCCACCGATCACCCGGGCCATGTTGACCTCGGCCGGGGTCTCGTAGTGCGGGCCGCGGAACTGGACGTAGACGGCCTCGTCCAGGCTCGGGTCGACCTCGCGGCACAGCTCGCGCAGCCGCTTCGAGTACAGGTCGGTGAGGTCGACGAAGTTGGCGCCGACGATCGGCGAGTCGGCGGTCAGGTTGATGTGGTCGCTGATCAGCACCGGCTGGCCGGGGACCCAGCCCTGGCGCAGGCCGCCGCAGCCGTTGGTCAGCACGATGATCCCGCAGCCCGCGGCCGCGGCGGTGCGCACCCCGTGCACCACGGTGGCCACGCCGTGGCCCTCGTAGTAGTGGTTGCGGCCCAGGAAGATCAGGGCGTGCTTGTCGCCGATCTTCACCGAGCGGATCTTGCCGGCGTGGCCGGCGACGGCGGGGGCGGGGAAGCCGGGGAGGTCCGTGACCGGGAACTCGGCAACGGTCTCGCCCAGGGCGTCCGCGGCCGGCACCCAGCCGGACCCCATCACCAGGGCGACGTCGTGCCGCTCCACGCCGGTCAGCTCGCGCAGGCAGGCGGCGGCGGCCTGGGCGGCGGCGTAGGGGTCGGCGGACACGGCGGTCTGAGGAGAAGCGTTCACAACCAAGAGGATAGACAACAAATGCCTACGCGCGTAGACATCTGGGCGGGACCTTGTCGGATCGTTACCAGGTTGACCGGAAAGCACTGGCCACGGGCGGTGGTCCGGGGGAGGAATTCGGCGGATCCACCAGTGGCGGGCGAGCCGTCGTCACCGCCGGCCTCAGCTGCCCTTTACGGAGTGTGGGGATTTTGGGCCGGGGTGGTGGCGGGCGCGGTCAGCAGGGACGGCGGCGCAGGTCCATCACGTAGTCGTGCGGCGCCCCGGCGCTCTCCGCGGCGTCCGCGATCAGGCCCAGGTAGCGCGCGGCCGGCAGCCCGCCCTCGTAGTCGTTCAGCACGTAGGTCCAGACCGTCACGTCCCCGTCCAGGGTGTGCGCCCGCAGCCGCACCTTGCGGTAGATGCCCAGCTGCAGGCCCTCCCAGCGGTCCAGCCCGTCCTCGTCCATCGGCGCCACGTCGTAGAGCGAGACGAAGACCTGGTCCTTGGGATCCTCCACCACGGTGGCCAGCGACCCCTCCCAGCCCAGCTGCTCGCCGCCGAAGGTGAGCCGCCAGCCGTCCAGCCAGCCGGAGCCGCGCAGCGGGGAGTGCGGGGCGCGCCGGCTCATCTGCCGGGCGTCGAGGTTGGTGGCGTACGCGGCGTAGAGCGACATGGGCGTCAGCCTACGGGAGTTGGCGCGATGATCAAGGCCGGAGCGAGCGGCGCCCGGCCGCCGCTGGGCCGCGCCCCGGTCGGTGCTGGGTCGCCGCTGGGCCGCCGCCCGAGTCGGAGTCCGGGCCGGAGTCCGGGCCGGCGTCCGAGGGGCCGGCCTGGGTGAAGCGCACAAATCAACGGCCCGGTGCGCGCTTCGAAGTCGGTGTGCGGGACAATGGTGCACGTGACTCGGATCGTGATCATCGGTGGCGGACCCGGCGGATACGAGGCGGCCCTGGTGGCGGCCCAGCTCGGCGCGGAGGTGACCATCGTCGACCGCGATGGTCTGGGCGGGGCGGCGGTGCTCTCGGACTGCGTGCCGTCCAAGACGCTCATCGCGACCGCCGAGGTGATGACCGGGTTCGACGCCTCCTACCGGGAGCTCGGCATCACGCTGGCCTGTGACGACCAGGGCGACGAGGCGGGCCGGCGGGCGATCAGCGTCGACCTCGGCAAGGTCAACCGACGGGTCAAGCGGCTGGCGATCGCCCAGTCCCACGACATCACCCAGTCGGTCACCCGGGCCGGCGTCACCGTGCTGCGCGGCACCGGCCGGCTCGGCGGCGGCGGGCAGGCCGTCGACGGCTCGCGCGAGGTGGTGGTGACCGCCGTCGACGGCAGCACCCAGTCGCTGCGCGCCGACGCGGTGCTGGTGGCCACCGGGGTGCACCCCCGGGAGGCGCCGGACGCCCGCCCGGACGGCGAGCGGATCCTCAACTGGAAGCAGGTCTACGACCTGGAGGAGCTGCCGCGCGAGCTGATCGTGGTGGGTTCCGGCGTCACCGGCGCCGAGTTCGCCGGCGCCTACCAGGCGCTGGGCTCCAAGGTCACCCTGGTCTCCAGTCGGGACCGGGTGCTGCCGGGCGAGGACCCGGACGCGGCCGAGGTGCTGGAGGACGTCTTCCGCCGCCGCGGCATGAACGTGATGAGCCGGCTGCGGGCCGAAGCGGTGAAGGTCGTTTCGGCACGGACAGACGTTGCAGAGGGACCCTCCTCGCCGAAGGCGGGCAAGGAGGGACGGGTGGGCGACCGGGTCGAGGTGACCCTCTCGGACGGCCGGGTGATCAGCGGCACGCACTGCCTGATCGCGATCGGCGCGATCCCCAACACCGAGGGCATGGGCCTGGAGGAGGCCGGGGTCAAGCTCAACGACTGGGGCCAGATCGTGGTGGACCGGGTCTCCCGCACCAGCGCCCCGGGCGTCTACGCGGCCGGCGACTGCACCGGCGTCTTCATGCTCGCCTCGGTCGCCGCGATGCAGGGCCGGATCGCGATGTACCACGCGCTCGGCGACGCGGTGCAGCCGCTGAACCTGAAGACCATCGCCTCCAACATCTTCACCGACCCGGAGATCGCCACCGTGGGCTACACGGCTGCGGACGTCTCCTGCGGGAAGATGGACGCCGTCGAGATCAAGCTGCCGCTGCGGGGCAACCCGCGGGCCAAGATGCAGGGCATCCGGGACGGCTTCGTGAAGCTGTTCTGCCGCCCCGGCACCGGCATCGTGGTCGGCGGCGTGGTGGTCGCGCCGCGCGCGAGCGAGCTGATTCACTCGATCTCGCTCGCGGTGGACAACAACTTGACGGTCGAGCAGGTCGCGGGTGCCTTCACGGTCTACCCCTCGCTCTCCGGCTCCACCGCCGAGGCCGCCCGCCAGCTGCACATCCGCAAGCGGGCGGAGAGCGAATCCTGACCCCGTCACCCGAATGCTCCAGCGCTTCGTCCTGACGGCGGAGGGTACGCGGGAGCGCGGCGGCGCGAATTGTACGGTCATGCGCCGCCGGAAGGTGAGGAGTTCCTGTTACTAGCGGCAAACGCCTGAAAGCGGACGGTCAGGGGAGTTACCGTCGGTTCTGTGTTTGCTGCAGAACGTCGCCAGTTGATCCTCGAAATGGTGCGGGCCAACGGAGCCGTGTCGCTCCGCGAGTTGGCCCGCGTCGTCCAGACCTCCGAAGTGACCGTCCGCCGGGACGTCCGGGCCCTGGAGGCCGAAGGGCTGCTCGACCGCCGGCACGGCGGGGCGGTGCTGCCCGGCGGCTTCAGCCGGGAGCCGGGCTACCCCCAGAAGACCCACCTAGCCGCGGCCGAGAAGAGCGCCATCGCCGACCTCGCGGCCACCCTGGTCGAGGAGGGCGACGCGGTGGTGATCGGCGCCGGCACCACGACCCAGGAACTGGCCCGCCGGCTCGCCCGGGTCCCCGGGCTGACCGTGGTCACCAACTCGCTGCTGGTCGCCCAGGCGCTGGCCCACGCCAACCGGGTGGAGGTGGTGATGACCGGCGGCACCCTGCGCGGGTCCAACTACGCCCTGGTCGGCAGCGGTGCCGAGCAGTCGCTGCACGGGTTGCGGGTCTCCAAGGCCTTCATCTCCGGCAGCGGGCTGACCGCCGAGCGCGGGCTGTCCACCACCAACATGCTCTCGGCGAGCGTGGACCGGGCCCTGGTGCAGTCGGCCACGGAGGTGATCGTGCTGGCCGACCACACCAAGCTGGGCACCGACACCATGTTCCAGACCGTGCCCACCGACGCGATCACCCGGCTGGTCACCGACGAGCAGGCGGCGGGCCACGATCCGACCGCCCGCGAGCTGGACGCGCTGGCCGACTGCGGGGTGCAGATCTCCATCGCCCCGCTGGGCCTGGCCGCCGAGCCCCCGGGCCACCCGGCCCCGGGGCCGGAGCGGCACCCGCAGCAGCAGCCCCAGGGCAGCCCGCGCCGGGCCCCGGGCGCGCCCACCGCGGGCGCCCCGCTGCCCGGTCAGCGCCGCCCCGGGACGCACGCCTTCCGGCCGCTCACCGCCGGGCGGCCGTGAACGCGGTGCGGAACCCCAGGTTGCGGGCCAAAAGGGTGGCGCGGGGGGGGGGAGGAACCACGGGG
>NZ_JBNQTI010000035.1:10601-58353 GCF_050325825.1 Kitasatospora sp. LaBMicrA B282 | reverse complement strand
CCTGGGCCCGGCCGGCCGGCGCGGCGCGCCCGGCCCCCGGCGGCGCGGCGGGCGGACCCGCCGGCTTGGTTCGGGCGGCGGCGCGATGGGATCCGGACATGCGATCGATCCTGCCAAATTCGACCACGGACGGTAAACCCGGGCCACCATAAATCCTCATGAAGAGGCGTCAGGCCCGGTGCGGGACCCGTGGCGTGGCCCGCGGCGGTCGGGTCAGAGGCGCATCGCCTGCGGGGTCTCCCGGCGCAGCGGGTCCGGGCCCTCGTACTCGCGGATGATCTCGTAGCGGGTGTTGCGCTCGACCGGCCGGAAACCGGCGTCCCGGATCAGCCCGAGCAGGTCGTCGCGGCCGAGCTTGTTCGGGGTGCCGAAGTTGTCCGCATCGTGGGTGATCTTGTACTCGACCACCGAGCCGTCCATGTCGTCCGCGCCGTGGCTGAGCGCCAGCTGCGCGGTGGTGACGCCGTGCATCACCCAGAAGACCTTGACGTGCGGGACGTTGTCGAAGAGCAGCCGGGACACCGCGAAGGTCTTCAGCGCCTCGGCGCCGGTGGCCATCTCGGTGCGCGCCATCAGGCGGTTGCGGACCACGCCGTCCTTGGAGTCGTGGAAGTCGTGCTGGTAGCGCAGCGGGATGAAGACCTGGAAGCCGCCGGTCTCGTCCTGCAGCTCGCGCAGCCGCAGCACGTGGTCGACCCGGTGGCGGGGCTCCTCGATGTGGCCGTAGAGCATGGTGCACGGGGTCTTCAGACCCTTCTCGTGCGCCAGGCGGTGGATCCGCGACCAGTCCTCCCAGTGGGTCTCGTGGTCGACGATGTGCTGGCGGACCTCCCAGTCGAAGATCTCCGCGCCGCCGCCGGTCAGCGACTCCAGCCCGGCGTCGATCAGCTCGTCCAGGATCTCGCTCGCGCTCAGCCCGCTGATCTTCTCGAACCAGTGGATCTCGGTGGCGGTGAAGGCCTTCAGCGAGACGTTCGGCAGCGCCGCCTTCAGCTCCCGCAGCGAGCGCGGGTAGTAGCGCCAGGGCAGGGTCGGGTGCAGGCCGTTGACGATGTGCAGCTCGGTGAGCGAGTCCGACTCCATCGCCTTGGCCAGCCGCACCGCCTCCTCGATCCGCATCGTGTAGGCGTCCTTCTCGCCCGGCTTGCGCTGGAACGAGCAGTAGGCGCAGGAGGCGGCGCAGACGTTGGTCATGTTGAGGTGGCGGTTGACGTTGAAGTGGACCACGTCACCGTTCTTCACCGTCCGCACGTGGTGCGCCAGACCGCCCAGCCAGGCCAGGTCGTCGCTCTCGTAGAGCGCGATGCCGTCCTCGCGGGTGAGCCGCTCCCCCGCGTAGACCTTCGCCTCCAGCTCCCGCTTCAGCCCTGCGTCCATGCGGTGAACCGCCTCCCACGTCTTCGATCCGATGGCTGTGCGCCGCGAACGAGACTACGCCTATGCGGTCAGCAGCTCGGACAGCAGCTTGGGGTCGAGGTTGCCGCCGCTGACCACGGCGGCGAAGCAACGACCGCGCAGCTCACCGGGCCCGCGCAGCTCCTCGGCCCGGTGCAGGTAGGCGGCGGTGGCCACGGCGCCGGACGGCTCGGCGACCAGCCGGCCGCGCCGGGCCAGCACCGCCACGGTGTCCCGGATCTCCGCCTCGGTGACCGTGACGATGTCGTCCACGTAGGCCTGCAGGTGGGCGAAGTTCAGCACGCCGACCGGGCTGCGCAGCCCGTCCGCGAGGGTCCGGTAGCGCTCCTGGGTCGTCCAGGGCCGCAGCTCGCCGGCCCGCAGGCTCTCCCGCGCGTCGGCCGCGAGCTCCGGCTCGACGCCGATCACCCGCACCCCCGGCGTGGTCAGCTTGAGCGCCGCCGCGGTGCCGCCGATCAGGCCGCCGCCGCTGACCGGGACCAGCACGGTGTCCAGCTCGTCCGGGGCGTCCTCGCCGATCTCCAGGCCCACGGTGCCCTGGCCGGCGATGATGTCCGGGTCGTCGTACGGCGGCACCCAGACGTAGCCGTGCTCCTCGACCAGCTCGGCGGGCCGGGTGTCCCGCTCCGCGGCCGGCACCAGCAGCACCTCGGCGCCGTAGGAGCGGGTGGCGGCCACCTTGACCTCGGGCGAGCCGTCCGGCATCACGATCACCGCGGTGATGCCGAGCTGCCGGGCCGCGTAGGCGACCGCCTGGGCGTGGTTGCCGCTGGACTGGGCGACCACGCCGCGGGCCCGCTCGGCCGCGGTGAGCTGGGCCAGCCGGTTGTAGGCGCCGCGGATCTTGAAGGCGCCGGTCGGCTGCAGGTTCTCCGGTTTCAGCCAGAGCCGGCGGTGGCCGTCCTCGGCCCAGGGGGCCGGGAGCAGCGGGGTGCGCACCGCCACTCCGGCTATCCGGCGCTGCGCGGCCCGCAGCTCTTCCAGTCCGACCAGTGCCATCGTCACTCCCGCCGATCTCGTCCCGGACCCGCTCCGCCGACCCGCGCCACTGCCCCGCGCCGCTCCCTGGGCGCCGCCGCTCAGTCCTGCAGCGGCAGCTCGCTCACCCGGTTCTCCCACTTGGTGGAGAGCACCACCGTGGTCCGGGTCCGGGCCACGCCCTTGGTCCCGGAGAGCCGCTTGACCACCGACTCCAGGCCCTCCACGTCGGAGACCCGCACCTTGAGCATGTACGAGTCGTCGCCCGCGATGAACCAGCAGTCCTCGACCTCACCGAGGTCCTTCAGCCGGCGTGCCACGTCCTCGTGGTCGGCGGCGTCGGTGAGCTGAAGGCCGATCAGGGCGGTGACGCCGAACCCGAGCGAGGCCGGATTGACGGTGGCGCGGTAGCCGGTGATCACCCCGGCCTGCTCCAACCGGTTGATCCGGTCCGTGACGCTCGGGCCGGACAGGCCCACCAGACGGCCCAACTCGGCGTACGAAGCGCGGCCGTTCTCCCGCAGCGCCTGGATGAGCTGTCTGTCCACCGTGTCCATGTACCGTCCGCGTCCTTCCGAACCGAGCCAGACCCCGAGAGCATTATCCGCAGTTCCAAGGTCACGCGGCGCGCGCAACCCGGATTTCGCAGACGTCAGATGTCGGCTGCCAGATATCGCAGAGAAGATACTCTCCCGGAGCGCTCCGTCTCACGCCCCCTCGGCAACTGCCGCCGCTCGGGCCGCCCCCAGCTCGCCCGCCCAGCGGCGGTAGAGCCCGTGCGGCACGCCGATCGCGTCCAGCACCCGACCCGCCACGAAGTCCACCAACTCCCTGGCCGTGGACCCGCCGGCGTAGAAACCGGGCGACGCGGGCAGCACCACGGCGCCGGCCGCGTCCAGCTCGACCAGTTGACGCAACGTCACTCCGTCGAGCGGTGTCTCGCGCAGGCAGACCACCAGCGGACGGCGCTCCTTGAGGGTGACCGCGGCCGCCCGCTGGACCAGGTCCTTGCTCAGCCCGAGCGCGATCCCGGCCACCGCGCCGGTGGTCGCGGGCACCACCAGCATCCCCTTGGCCGGGTAGGAGCCGCTGGACGGGCCGGCCGCGAAGTCGCCCGCGGTCCAGTACCGGACGCCGGCCAGCAGCGCCTCGTCGAACGGCTCGTCCCGGCCCAGCCAGGCGGCCAGGTCGGCCTGCCACTGCGCGTCCCGGAACGAGATGCCGGTCTCGTCCAGGATGGTCAGCCGGGCCGCCCGGCTGACCACCAGGTCCACCGCCTCCCCCGCGGCGAGCAGCGCCCGCAGCACCGCCGCCGGGTACGGCGTCCCGGAGGCACCGGTGACCCCGAGCACCCACGGCCGCCGCACCCCGGCCCCCGCCGACCCGCTCCCGTCCGCGCCGCTCCCGGCCGACCCACTCCCGGCCGACCCGACGCTGTTCACCGCTGCGTTGCCCATACCCCGCACCCTAGGTGGTGCGACGCGGGAGGATGGCGGCATGGCGCCGATCCTGCTCGACCTCACCCACCAGGTCACCACCGGCATGCCCGTCTACCCCGGCGATCCGGAGGTGGTGCTGCGCCCCGCGCTGACCACCGACACCGCCGGGGTCAACCTGCTGGCGGTGCACCTCGGCTCGCAGTCCGGCACCCACGTGGACGCGCCCTACCACGTGGACGTCACCTGGCCCACCCTGGACGGGCTGCCACTGGAGCGCTTCACCGGCCCGGCCGTGGTCGCCGACCTGCGCGCGCTGCCCGCCCGCAGCGCCGTCACCCCGGACCGGCTGGCGCCCGCGCTGGCCCGGGTGACCCCCGGTGCGGTGCTGCTGCTGGCCACCGGCTGGCCCCGGTTCTGGGGCACCGACCGGTACCTGGCCCACCCCTACCTGACCCCGGAGGCGGCGGCGGCGATCGTCGAGGCCGGGGTGCGCACGGTCGGGGTGGACGCGCTGAGCGTGGACCCAACCCCGGACCCGGGGCCGGGCGACCCGGCGGTGGCGGTGCTGCTGGCCGACCTGAGCGACGAGCACGACGGCGAGCCGGCCGCCGCGGCGCCGGAGCTGGCCGCGCACCGGATCCTGCTCGGTGCGCCGGGCGGCGGGGTGATCGCGGAGAACCTGACCGACCTGACCGCGCTGCTGGAGGCGCAGGCCCGGGAGAAGCCGGTCGAGGTGAGCCTCTTCCCGCTGCGGCTGGCGGCCGCCGACGGTGCGCCGGTGCGGGCGGTGGCCCGGGTGGGCTAGGGCGTGTCTTTCGGATCACGCCGGGCGGTCGCCGCCGGGGCACGCACCTCGACGGCTTCTCGTCAGTCGCCGATGCTCCGCATGGACTTCTTCCTCGGCGCCGCCGATGCACGCACCCCAACGCCGCCCGCTGATCCGACGTGATCCGAAAGACACGCCCTGGCCGTGCCGGCCCGGCGGGGCCGCTGCGAGCAAGGCCACAGAGCGATCAAGGCTGGTCACCAGGTACTGTCCGCGCGTGGAAAACGTGATTATCAGCCCCTCGGGTCGCCAGCTCCGGGCCTACCTGCTGCGGCTGGCGGCCCTGGTCGCGGTGATGTGCGGCGGCGCCTACCTGACCACCCGCAACGTGGCCGCCCTGGTCCTGGGCGTGGTGGTGGTCTTCGGCCCGCTGGCCCTCTCCGCCGCCCGCAGCCGCACTGTGCTGAGCCCGACCGGCATCGAGGTCCGGCGCTTCGTCACCGGCAAGCGGCGCTACCGCTGGGACGAGGTCGCGGAGATCCGCGAGGAGCAGCGCAGCGGCAGCCGGATGATGCGGGTCGAGCTGTCCGGCGGGCACACCTTCGTGCTGCCGGCCCCGGCCCACACCGCGCTCTCCCCCAACCCCGACTTCGACGCCGAGCGCGACCGGGTGCTCGGCTACCGCAAGCGCCGGCACGGCCGCCGCCGCTGAGGCCATAGGTCTAGACCAAGCCTTGCCGACCCGGTTAGGCTGACCGGCCATGGCAGAGATCGTCGGTGTGGTCGAGCGGCTCTGGCGCTACCCCGTGAAATCCACCGCCGGCGAGCGCCTGCTGGAGGTCGCCGTGGACGATCGCGGCCTGGCCGGCGACCGGCTCTACGCGGTCCGGGACGCCGACGGCAAGCTCGGCTCGGGCAAGAACACCCGGCGCTTCCGGCGGATGGACGGGCTGCTGCGGCTCGGCTCGCGGCTCGGGCACCGGCTCGACGGCCCCGAGCTGCTCGACCCGCTGGGCCACACCGTCACCGACCCCGACGCCTTCCTCCAGGCCTACCTGCAGCGCGCCGACGTCCGGCTGGCCCGCGAGGACGGCGTCTCGCACTTCGACCAGCTCCCGGTGAGCCTGCTGACCACCGCCACCCTGGACTGGGTCCGCGAGGCGGCACCGAACGCGCTGGTGGACGAGCGCCGGTTCCGCCCCAACATCCTGCTGCGCACCCCGCCGGGCACCCCGCCGTTCGTCGAGGACCAGTGGTTCGGCCACGAGGGCGAGCTGAGGTCGGGCGTCCGGCTGGCCTTCGTCCGCTCCAGCGAGCGCTGCGCGATGGCCACCGCGGCCCAGCCCGGGCTGCCGCGCGCCCCGGAGATCCTGCGGGTGCTGACCCGGGCGCACCAGAGCCGGCTGGACGCGCTGGCCACCGTGCACGCCCCCGGGCTGCTGCGGGTCGGCGACCGGCTGCGGCTGCACTGACCGCGGGGCCTGCCGGCCCCCGGCTCAGGCCGGCGCGTGGGGCGGCACCAGGCAGAACGGGTGGCCGGCCGGGTCCGCGTAGACCGCCCAGCCCTCGGCACGCTGCAGCAGGGCCGCGCCGTGCTCGGTGACCTCGCGCTCGGCGGCCGCCAGGTCCGCCACCTCGACGTCCAGGTGGAGCTGCTGCGGGTGCAGCGGGTCCGGCCACTGCGGCGGGTGGAAGTCCGCCACCCGCTGGAAGCCGAGCACCAGCCCGCCCGGCGTGTGCAGGGTGGACCACTCCTCGTCCAGCGACCAGCGCGGGTCGGGCCGGTCCACCTCGCCGCCGAACAGGACCTGGTAGAACCGGGCCAGGGCCGCCGGGTAGTGGCAGTCCAGGACCACGCACTGCAGGGTGCCGAGCATCGCCGTCTCCTTCGGCCGGAAGCCGTCACCGGCGATCATGCCGCACCGGCCCGGCGGCCGCTCGGCATTCCAGTCAGCTTCGGCCTTCCAGTCAGCTGAAGTGCAGGCCGCGCAGGATCAGGTCGAGCAGCGCGAAGCCGAAGAGCGAGATCCCGACGAACCCGTTGATGGTGAAGAAGGCCCGGTTGAGCCGCGAGATGTCGCCGGGGCGGACGATGCTGTGCTCGTACAGGAAGGCCACCACCACCACGGCCAGGCCCACGAAGAAGGCCGGGCCGGCGTGGGTCAGCACGCCGTACCAGCCGAGCAGGGCGCTGGTCACCAGGTGGCAGCCGCGGGCGCCGTACAGCGCCCCCGCCTGGCCGAACCGGGCCGGCACCGAGCGCACGCCCTCGGCCCGGTCGGTCTCGATGTCCTGGCAGGCGTAGATCAGGTCGAAGCCGCCGATCCAGACGCCGACCGCCAGCCCCAGCACCACGGCCTCCCAGGACCAGCTGCCGGTCACCGCGAGCCAGGCGCCGATCGGCCCCACCGCCTGCGCCAGGCCGAGGATCGCCTGCGGGAAGTCGGTGAACCGCTTGCCGTAGGGGTAGACCACCATCGGCACCACGGCGACCGGGGCGAGCCACAGGCAGAGCGGGTTGAGCAGCGCGGCGGCGCCCAGGAAGACCAGCAGCGCCACCGCCGAGCCGGTGTAGGCGGTGCGCACCGAGACCGCGCCGGTCACCAGCTCGCGGCCGGCGGTGCGCGGGTTGCGGGCGTCGATCTCCCGGTCGATGATCCGGTTCGCCGCCATCGCGAAGGTGCGCATGCTCACCATGGCGACGGTGACGATCAGCAGCTGGCCCCAGTGCACCCGCTTGTCGGCCAGGAACATCGCGGTGAGGGTGGCGATGTAGGCGAAGGGCAGGGCGAAGACCGAGTGCTCGATCATGACCAGGCGCAGGAAGGCCCTGATCTTGTTCGGGGGCGGTGCCTCGAACAGGTCGGCAGTGGTGCTCACAGCCCGTATTCCTTCCAGCGCTTCGTCACCCGTTCGGCGGTGGCCGGGTCCGAGGTGACCATCTCGGGCCACCCTCCGTCGCGGGTGTAGCCCTCCTCCGGGAGCTTACGGGTCGCGTCGATGCCCGCCTTGCCGCCCCAGAACTTCTGGTACGAGGCGTGGTCCAGGTGGTCCACCGGCCCCTCGACCACGCTCAGGTCGCGGCTGTAGTCCACGTTGCCCAGGGCGCGCCAGGCGACCTCCTGGTAGTCGTGCACGTCGCAGTCGGCGTCCACCACGACGATCAGCTTGGTCAGCGACATCATGTGGGCGCCCCAGATGGCGTGCATCACCTTCTGGGCGTGCTTGGGGTACTTCTTGTCGATCGAGACGATCACGCAGTTGTGGAAGCCGCCGGCCTCGGGCAGGTCGTAGTCGACGATGTCCGGGACCACCACCTTGAGCAGCGGCAGGAAGAACCGCTCGGTGAACTTGCCGAGCGGGCCGTCCTCGGTCGGCGGGCGGCCGACCACGATCGACTGCAGCAGCGGACGCCGACGCATCGTCAGGCAGTCGACGGTGAGCGCCGGGAAGAGCTCCTGCGGGGTGTAGAAGCCGGTGTGGTCGCCGAACGGGCCCTCGGGCAGCAGCTGGTCGGGCTCCAGCCAGCCCTCCACCACCACCTCGGCGTCGGCCGGCACCTGGAGCGGGACGGTCTTGCAGTCGACCATCCGGACCCGCTCGCCGGCCACGAAACCGGCGAACAGGTACTCGTCGATGTCGCCGGGCAGCGGGGCGGTGGCGGCGTAGGTGACCACCGGCGGGCAGCCGAAGGCGATGGCGACCGGCAGCCGTTCGCCGCGGCGGGCGGCCACCGCGGCGTGGTTGCGGCTGTCCTTGTGGATCTGCCAGTGCATCCCGATGGTCCGCTTGTCGTGCCGCTGGAGGCGGTAGAGCCCCAGGTTGCGCACGCCGGTCTCGGGATCCTTGGTGTGGGTGAGGCCCAGGTTGAAGAAGGAGCCGCCGTCCTGCGGCCAGGTGAAGAGGGCGGGCAGCGCGTCCAGGTCGACCTGGTCGCCGGTCAGCACCACCTCCTGCACCGGAGCCTCGGTCGGCTTCACCTTGCGGGGCGGTACATGCGTCATCGAGGCCAGCTTGCCGAAGGCGTCGCGCACTCCGGTGAAGCCGTGCGGCAGTTCGGGCTTGAGCAGGCCGGCGATCTTCTCCGCGATGTCGTCCGGCGACTTGAGGCCGAGCGCCTTGGCGAGCCGCGCCTCGGTGCCGAACACGTTCATGGCCAGCGGCATCGTGCTGCCCTTGACGTTCTCGAAGAGCAGCGCCGGCCCCTTGGCCTTCTGCACCCGGTCGACGATCTCGCCGATCTCCAGGTACGGGTCGACCTCGACCTTGATGCGCTTCAGTTCGCCTTCGCGGTCGAGTGCCCGGAGAAACGAGCGGAGATCGTCGTATGCCATGCCTGCCAGTATCGGCTACCCGCTAGCCTGGCCAGGTCATCAGGGCCCGCCCAGTCCGCTCGGCGCGGCCCGGCCGCCGCCCGGCCTGGGGGGAGTTCCCGCATGTGGGATGTCGCGCTGTTCCTGGTCGTCCTGATGCTCTGGATCTGGGCCTTCGTCGACTGCCTGACCACGCCCGACGACGAGGTCCGGTACCTGCCCAAGGTGATCTGGCTGCTGCTCATCCTCTTCACCGGTGAGGTGCTGGCCGGCCCGGTCGCCTGGCTGCTGGTCGGCAAGCGCCGCTTCGCCCGGACCGCCGCCCGCGCCGACCGCGCCGCCCGCGCCGCCCGGGCCGACCGCGCGCCCGAGCCGACGCCCGCCCGGTTCGTGGCGCCGGACGACAACCCGGAGTTCCTGGCCGCGCTCGGCCGGGAGAACGAGCGCCGCCGCCGCGAGGGCGGCACTTCCTGAACCCGCGCCGGTCGCGGTCCTTGGCCGGCGCCGGTCGTCCGCCTTGGCCCGCGGCTGGCCCGCGCTGGTCCCGTGCCTGGCCCGTGCCTGGGCCGGACCAGGTGATCGACTCGCTATAGGTTTTGGCGCATCCCTACCATTGCGGTGGTATGGCTCGCTGCAAGAATGCGACCGCGCCGCCACCGCGAAACGGCCCCGGCCGGACCTCGGAAGATCCCCGGAACACCGGCTCTGAGCTGGGAAGTCTCCGGTTCGATCCGGGCCCGCCCGGCGGTCGCCCGGCAACAGCCGGTGCGACCTGCGCGACGGGTGGGGCCGGCGGCCCCCATTCCACCCCCGGTCGATTTTCTGTTGAGCCTCGACAGGTAAACCCGTCGGACCTTGTACGGAATCAACGCCGAAACCAAGTGCTCCGGCCTCGTAATGTCGTAGGGGAAGCAGGAAATCGCAGCCGGAGCCCGCACTCGACACCGACTGCTCGCTCGCTCAGACCTTGGGAGTTCGAGATGACGGTGTTGCAGGAGGCCGCTGCCGGGGAACCCGCGGACACGCGGGGCCGGGTCGCCGAGCTGCGGGAGCTGCGCGAGCAGGTCCGCCGCGGCCCGAGCGACAAGGCGACCGAGGCGCAGCACGCCAAGGGCAAGCTGACGGTCCGTGAGCGGATCGACCTGCTGCTGGACGAGGGCTCGTTCCACGAGGTGGAGCAGCTGCGCCGGCACCGCGCCCAGGGCTTCGGCCTGGAGGCGAAGAAGCCGCACACCGACGGTGTGGTCACCGGCTGGGGCACCGTGCACGGGCGCACCGTCTTCGTCTACGCGCACGACTTCCGGATCTTCGGTGGCGCGCTGGGTGAGGCGCACGCGCAGAAGATCCACAAGATCATGGACATGGCCATCTCGGCCGGTGCGCCGCTGGTCTCGCTGAACGACGGCGCCGGGGCCCGGATCCAGGAGGGTGTCACCGCGCTGGCCGGTTACGGCGGCATCTTCCAGCGCAACACCAAGGCCTCCGGGGTGATCCCGCAGATCTCGGTGATGCTCGGCCCCTGTGCCGGTGGCGCCGCCTACTCGCCGGCGCTGACGGACTTCGTCTTCATGGTCCGCGAGACCTCGCAGATGTTCATCACCGGCCCGGACGTGGTCAAGGCGGTGACCGGCGAGGAGATCAGCCAGAACGGCCTGGGCGGCGCCGACGTGCACGCCGGTGTCTCGGGTGTGGCGCACTTCGCCTACGACGACGAGCAGTCGTGCATCGAGGAGGTGCGCTACCTGCTGTCGCTGCTGCCGCAGAACAACCGGGAGATGCCGCCCTCGGTGCCCAACGACGACCCCGTCGAGCGTT
The DNA here is from genome assembly GCF_050325825.1 of Kitasatospora sp. LaBMicrA B282. NCBI lineage: Bacteria > Bacillati > Actinomycetota > Actinomycetes > Kitasatosporales > Streptomycetaceae > Kitasatospora > Kitasatospora sp. LaBMicrA B282. The sequence goes on along the minus strand of NZ_JBNQTI010000035.1, from coordinate 47,626 downwards.
CCTGCGAGGCGCTGCTGGACCTGGTGCCGGCCGACGGCAACCGGCCCTACGACATGCGCAAGGTGATCGAGGAGGTCGTCGACCACGGCGAGTACCTGGAGATCCACGAGCGCTGGGCGACCAACGTGCTGGTGGCGCTGGCCCGGATCGACGGTCACCTGGTGGGCATCATCGCCAACCAGCCGCAGTCGCTGGCCGGCGTGCTGGACATCAACGCCTCGGAGAAGGCGGCGCGTTTCGTGCAGATGTGCGACGCCTTCAACATCCCGCTGGTCACCCTGCTGGACGTGCCCGGCTTCCTGCCCGGCGTCGACCAGGAGCACGACGGCATCATCCGCCACGGCGCCAAGCTGCTGTACGCCTACTGCAACGCCACCGTGCCGCGGATCTCGCTGATCCTGCGCAAGGCCTACGGCGGCGCCTACATCGTGATGGACTCCCGCTCGATCGGCGCCGACCTCTCCTACGCCTGGCCCACCAACGAGATCGCCGTGATGGGCGCCGAGGGTGCCGCCAACGTGATCTTCCGCCGCGACATCAACGGCGCCGAGGACCCCGAGGCGATGCGGGCCCAGAAGATCAAGGAGTACAAGAGCGAGCTGATGCACCCGTACTACGCGGCCGAACGCGGGCTCGTCGACGACGTCATCGACCCCGCCGAGACCCGCACGGTGCTCGCCCACGCCCTGGCCATGCTCCGCACCAAGCACGCCGACCTGCCCTCCCGCAAGCACGGCAACCCGCCCCAGTGACCACCGCGCGGCCGCGCGCCGCCGACGGCCACGACCCGACGGCGCGCACCGCCCGACGACGAACCACCCACCTGAAGCTTCCCGGGGGAGAACCCGACATGACCGCTTCCGCCGAACCGCTCATCAAGATCACCCGCGGCACCCTCAGCGACGAGGAGCTCGCCGCCCTCACCGCGGTGCTCACCGCCCGCGCCGCGGCCGCCCAGCAGCCCGCCGTCGCGGTGGTGCGGGAGATCACCAACTGGCAGCGCCCCGAGCGCCGGCCCGTCTACTACTCGCCGGTCAGCTGGCAGTGGGCGGCCTGACCGGCAGCCCCCCGCAGCACCGCAACCGAGCACCCGTCGCCGTCCCGGCGCGGGTGCTCGGGCGTTCCCGGCCGCGGCCGGATGGCCGGGCGCCAGAGGGTCCGCCGCCGGAGGGTCGGGCGCCGGAGGGTCAGGCGGCCACCAGGGCCGAGGAGCGGCCCGCGTGCATCACGCTCAGGTGGTCGGCCAGCAGCTGCGGGTCCTGGGCCAGCCAGAGCCGCAGCGCGGCCCCGAGCATCGCGCAGCCGGAGCCCAACCGCACCCCGGTGGCCCGGGCCACCCGCTCCGCCGCGGGCACCAGCAGGTCGGCCAGCGGCGCGGGCAGCCAGACGGTCAGCGCGCACGGCGCGGGTTCGGCCAGCGCCGCCAGCAGCCGGTAGGCGCGGGCGGTGTCGTGCAGCGTCGGCAGGACGTCGAGCAGCCCGTCGGCCACCACCTCGGAGAGGTCGCTGCGGTGCCCCTGGGCGAGGCGCCGCAGCAGCGCACGCTCCGCGACGGTGATGCGGACCGTCAGCATGAGCTCCTCGCTGTCCATCTCGCGCTCTCCTCGCCATCGGGACGCCCGGTTCTTTTGGTACCGGTACGTCCTACTTTGTCACAGCGGGTCGTCCGTTCTGACACTGCCCAGCAGTACCGGTCATGACACCCCGTCCGCCACTTGTCTCGACTGACTCGCGATCAGTTCTGCTGCGGGGCAGGGCTCCTGGGGCGCCCTCGAGCGAGGGCGCCCCGACTGCGGGGCCGGTCAGCCCACGCCGGCGTACGAGTGCTTGCCGGTGATGAAGATGTTGACGCCGTAGTAGTTGAACAGGAAGCAGGCGAAGGCCAGCAGCGCCAGGTACCCCGCCTTGCGGCCGCGCCAGCCGGCGGTGGCCCGGGCGTGCAGGTAGGCCGCGTAGACCACCCAGGTGATGAAGGACCAGGTCTCCTTCGGGTCCCACTCCCAGTACTTGCCCCAGGCCGCCTCGGCCCAGATCGCGCCCGCGATGATGGTGAAGGTCCAGAGCGGGAAGACCAGGGCGTTGATCCGGTAGGAGAGCTTGTCCAGGGTCGCGGTGGCGGGCAGCCGCTCCCAGACCGAGGCCGCGGTCCGGAACGGGCCGCCGGGCAGGCCGGCCGCCTTGCGCTGGTCGTAGGCCTCGCGGCCCAGGTAGAGCGCGGTGGAGGCGAAGGCCGCGTAGAACGCACCGCCGCAGATGATCGCGCAGGTGACGTGGATGCCCAGCCAGTAGGAGTGCAGCGCCGGCACCAGCTGCTCGTCGGCGGTGTACAGCACGCTGGTGGCCAGGCCCAGGGTCAGGCAGGCGGCCACCACCGCGGGCAGGCCCATCCAGCGGACCGGCTTGCCGAGCGCCATCAGCACCAGGTAGGTGCCGATCATGGTGACGCCGAAGGCGCAGGAGAACTCGTACATGTTCCCCCACGGGAACCGGTCCGTGGCCATGCCGCGGAAGAGCACCCCGCCCGCGTTGGCCAGGAAGCCGACCACGGTGAGCGAGATCGCGATCCGGCCCGCCAGGTCGCCCTTCTCGCTAGTGCCGGCCGCACCCAGGCCGTCGACCTGCTGCTCCTCGCCGCGGCCGCTGGTGACCACGATGTTGCCCTCGCCGGCCAGCGCGGTGCGGGTCAGCGTGGTGGTGCCGCCCTCGCCGGTGGCGACCGTGACGGTCACCTTCTTGGCGGCCCGGGCCGCCTGGGCCTGCCCGGCGGCGGAGGCCGCGGCGGCGGCCTCGCCCAGCGAGGCCTGCTCCACCGAGCGGCGGGCGACCGCGCCCTTGCTGCCGAAGGTCCACTCGAACATGTGGGCGAACATGGCCAGCGCGTAGACGAACATGGCCGAGTAGATCAGTTTGTCGGAGATGCCCGCGAGCTGGGCATTGACCCCGATGGCGAGGTGCGTCACCGTTCTCTACTCCTTGGTTTCCGGGGCGGCGGGGGTGGCATCGGTTGCGGCTTCCTCGGCGGCTGCGTCCGCGGCGGCCGGTTCCTCGGCGGCTGGGTCCGCGGCGGGGGCCTCCTCGACGGGGGCCTCCGCGTCGTCCAGCGCCGGGGCGTCGTCCTGCAGGTCGACCGCCAGGTCGGCCAGTTCCTCGGCGATCTTCGCCGACTCGCTGCGGGCCAGACCGGCCAGCTCGACCAGGGTCCGGCCGTCCGGGGTGGCGACCGCGCGCACCCAGATCCGGCGGCGCTGCACCAGCAGCGAGCCGATCAGGCCGGCGATCGCCAGCACCGCGCCGGTCAGCGCGACGTAGTTGCCGGGGCGGTGCGAGATGCTGAAGCTGGCCCACTGCTTGTAGCCGTCGAAGCTGATCGAGCCGTAGCCGTCCGGCAGGGTCCAGCCCTGGCCCGGCACCAGCTTGGCGCGGGCCGGCTGGTCGTCCTGGGTCAGCTGGGTCAGGTGGCTCAGGTCCAGCTGGTAGACGTTCTGCGGCACGCCGGAGTCGGTGCCCAGGTCGCCCTCGTAGGCGGTGAGCACCAGCGCCGGGTTGGCGTCGCCCGGGAAGAGCGAGCGCGGGCCGGTGTTGGCGTCGAAGGCGTCCGGCGCGGTCGGCAGGAAGAACCCGGAGAAACCGAGCTGCACCTTCTTGCCGTCCTTCTGACCGTAGTCACCGACCTTGATCACACCGGTCGAGGTCAGGTTGGCGTCCTGCGGCAGGAAGGGGACCGCGTCGTGGTAGACGACCTTGCCGGACCCGTCCTTGACCGTGATCACCGGCGCGAAGCCGTGGCCGATCAGGAAGACCTTGCTGCCGCCGATCTCCAGCGGGTTGTTGACCGAGATGTTGCCGGTCCTGCTCCTGCTCGGGTCGGAGCCGGTCCAGTAGTGCACCTTGGCGTCGAAGGTGCGCGGCTGGCCCATCTGGTCACCGGTCAGCTGGTAGGTCGCGTCGAAGCCGTCCAGGTGGAAGCCGAACGCGTCCAGGTCACCGGGGCCGTAGAACCGCGAGCCGTTGAAGTCGTCCATCTGGGTCAGGGTGTTGGTGTACCCGTCCCCCTCGACGACCAGCTTGCCGCCGGTGCCGCTGGCCAGGCTGGCCCAGGCGAAGCCGGCCAGCAGGGCGAAGAGCGAGAGGTGGAAGAGCAGGTTGCCGACCTCGCGCAGGTAGCCCTTCTCGGCCGCCACCGAGGCCCCGCCCTTGCCGCCCGCCGAGCCGTGCGCCCGGAAGCGCCGGCGGCGCAGCTGCCGCTCGGCGGCCGCGACCGCGGTGGCCGGGTCGACGTCGGTGTGCCAGGCCGCGTAGACCGGCATCCGGGTCAGGTTGGCCGGCGCCACCGGCGGCTTGGCCCGCAGCACCCCGACGAACTGCCAGGTGCGCGGGACGATGCAGCCGGCCAGCGAGACGAAGAGCAGGATGTAGATCGAGGAGAACCAGACCGAGCTGTAGACGTCGAACAGCTGGAGCTTCTGGTAGATCGGGGTCAGGCCCTTGTGCGCGGCCTGCCAGGTCTGCACCTGGAAGGCGTTCTCCGCGGTCTGCGGGATCAGCGAGCCCGGGATCGCGGCGAGCGAGAGCAGGAAGAGCAGGATCAGCGCGACCCGCATCGAGGTCAGCTGCCGCCAGGTCCAGCGCAGCCAGCCGAGGACTCCTATGCCGGTCGGCCCGTCGGACTCGACCGGCGCGGTGCTGAGCCGCTCGGCGGACGCCTCGTCGGCCGGTGTGGCCCCGGTCTCGGGCTTCAGGTCGGTATCGCTCACGGGTCAGATTCCGATCAGAGTGTCGCCGAAGGCGTACTGGAGCTGGTTGGTCAGGTAGTCCCAGCCACCGGTGATCAGCAGGACGCCGACCACGACGAGCATGCCGCCGCCGATCCGCATCACCCACTGGTAGTGCCGCTTGATGAAGGCGAAGGCGCCGAGCGCCCGGCGGAAGGCGAGCGCCGCCAGCACGAACGGCAGGCCGAGGCCGAGGCAGTACACCGCCATCAGGAAGGCGCCGCGACCGGCGCTGGCCTGGTTGATCGAGAGCGCGTTGAGCGAGCCCATGGTCGGCCCGATGCACGGGGTCCAGCCGAGCCCGAAGACCACGCCGAGCAGCGGGGCGCCGAGCAGCCCGACCGCCGGGCGGCGGTGCGAGCGCATCTCCCGGGTGCTGAAGCCGGGCAGCACCCCCATGAAGGCCAGGCCCATCAGCACCGTGAAGCCGCCGAGGACGTAGTTGATGACCTTCTGGTGGTCCTTCAGGTCCTGCCCGAGGTAGCCGAAGAGCGCCCCGGCCGAGACGAAGACGAAGGTGAAGCCCAGGATGAAGAGCAGCGAGCCGGCCAGCATCCGGCCGCGCCGCCGGCCCCCGGCGTCCGCCAGGTCGGCGGCCGAGAAGCCCGTCACGTAGGACAGGTAGCCGGGCACCAGCGGCAGCACGCAGGGCGAGAAGAAGGAGACCAGCCCGGCCGCGACGGCGACCGGGACGGCGAGCAGCAGCGGGCCGCTCAGCACGGTCTGGTTGTCCGAGAAGGCCAGCTGGACGGCGGTGGGCAGCGTCCCGATCACGAGTGCTGCTCCGCCAGCAGCGGCGTGAGCATGGCGTCCAGGTCGTAGGTCGACATCGGCTTCATCGCGCGCCCGGCCAGCCGGCCCTGCCGGTCGATCACCAGCGTGGTCGGAATGGATTCCGGATTCAGCGATCCCTTGGGGAACTTGAGGATCTGGGTGCCGTCCGGGTCGTAGATGCTCGGATAGGTGATGCCCTGGTTGACCTCGAACTGCCGGGCATTGGTGGTGGAGGTGTCCCGGGTGTTGATGCCGAGGAACTGGACGCCCTGCGCCTGGTACTTCTCGTACGACTGCTCCAGGCCCTTGGCCTCCTGCCGGCACGGCGAGCACCAGGAGCCCCAGATGTTGATCACGACGATCTTGCCGGAGTAGTCCGCGAGCGAGACCTGCTTGCCCTCCAGGTCCGTGCCGCTGATCACCGGCGCCGGCTTGCGGCCGGCCGCCGGGACGGTGTCGATCCCGCTGCTGCCGGTGACGAATCCGGCCTGCGCGTCGCCGCTCCCGCCGGAGCCGGTGGAGCTGCATCCGGCGACGGTGAGGACGGCTGCGGCGGCGGTGAGCAGTGCGGCCATGCGGAAGCGGGGCGTACCAGACATGTGAAAAGTTTCGCATGGCAGTTCAGGGGCCTTGAGGGGGGTCGGCCTTTGCGTGTCGACCCCCCGCTGAACTGGCCTTGTAAAGATCCTTTAAGCGCTGGATGAGAGCGCGGGAAAGTTAGGCCCCGAAGCTTTTCCCGACCGGCTTGTCGCCCTTCTTCCCCTTGCCCACCAGATGGGCCGGCAGCAGGTCGCGGGCCGGCTCGCGGTAGCCGACCGAGACCAGCTTGTCGCCCTCGTAGGTGAAGCTGGTGATCGAGGCCAGCGAGCACTGCCGCTTGCGCGGGTCGTGCCAGAGCCGGCGCTTCTCGGCGAACGAGCGGGCCGTCCAGACCGGCAGCTGGTGGCTGACGGCGACCGCCTCGTGCCCGCGCGCCGCGTCCCGGGCGGCGGCCAGCGCGCCCATCATGCGGACCGCGATCTCCAGGTACGGCTCGCCCCAGGACGGGCGGAACGGGTTGGTGAGGTGCTTCCAGTAGCGCGGGTTGCGCAGCGAGCCGTCGCCCACGCCGAAGGTCTTGCCCTCGAACACGTTGTCGGCCTCGATCAGCCGGTCGTCCGAGGCCACCGTCAGCCCGTGCGACTTGGCGGTCGGCTCGGCGGTCTCCTGGGCCCGCTCCAGCGGGGAGGCGACCACGTAGGTGATGTCCCGGCCGGCCAGGTGCTCGGCGACCCGGTCGGCCATCTGCCGGCCCAGCTCGGAGAGGTGGAAGTCGGGCAGCCGGCCGTAGAGCACGCCCTCGGGGTTGTGCACCTCGCCGTGCCGGACCAGGTGGACGGTGGTGACCTCGAGGCCGGCCCCGTTCGACGCAGTGGTGCTCATCGCAGCTCCTCCGCGGGCTTGGCCAGCGCGGCGGCCTTGGCAGCGGCCGGCAGTGCGGCGGCGATCCGCTCCAGGGCGCGCTCGTCGTGCGAGGCCGAGACGAACCAGGACTCGAAGGCGGACGGCGGCAGGTAGACCCCGTCGGCCAGCAGGCTGTGGAAGAACTCGGTGAAGCGGAAGGCCTCCTGCCGCTTGGCCGAGGCGTAGTCGGTGACCGGCTCCTCGGTGAAGAAGACCGAGAACATGCTGCCGGCCCGCTGCACCCGGTGCGCCACGCCCTCCTTGGCCAGCGCCTCGCCGACCAGCGCCGAGACCGTGTCGGCGACCTGGCCGACCTTGGCGTACACCTCGTCGGTGCAGGCCCGCAGCTGGGCCAGGCCGGCGGCGGTGGCGATCGGGTTCCCGGACAGGGTGCCGGCCTGGTAGACCGGGCCGGCCGGGGCCAGGTGGGCCATCACGTCGGCGCGCCCGCCGAAGGCCGCGGCCGGGAAGCCGCCGCCCATCACCTTGCCGAAGGTGAGCAGGTCGGGCGCCCAGCCCTCGTGCGCCGCCTCCAGGCCGTACCAGCCCGCCTTGGAGACCCGGAAGCCGGTCATCACCTCGTCGGAGACGAACAGCGCGCCGTTCTCCCGGCAGAGCCGGGCCAGGCCGGCGTTGAAGCCGGGCAGCGGCGGCACCACGCCCATGTTGCCGGGCGCCGCCTCGGTGATCACGCAGGCGATCTCCCCGGCGTGCCGCTTGAAGGCCTCCTCGACCGCGGCCAGGTCGTTGTAGGGCAGCACGATGGTGTCGCCGGCCTGAGCGCCCGTCACGCCGGGCGTGTCGGGCAGCGCGAAGGTGGCCACCCCGGAGCCGGCGGCGGCCAGCAGGGCGTCCACGTGGCCGTGGTAGCAGCCGGCGAACTTGATCACCTTGGCGCGGCCGGTGAAGCCGCGGGCCAGCCGGATCGCCGACATGGTGGCCTCGGTGCCGGAGGAGACCAGGCGGACCTGCTCGACCGGAGCCACCCGGGCGACGATCTCCTCGGCCAGCTCCACCTCGCCCTGGCCGGGGGTGCCGAACGAGGTGCCCTTGCCGACCGCCTCGCGGACCGCGTCCAGCACCGCCGGGTGCGCGTGGCCGAGGATCATCGGGCCCCAAGAACAGACCAGGTCGACGTACTCGCGGCCGTCGGCGTCGGTCAGGTAGGGGCCGCTGCCGGAGACCATGAAGCGCGGCGTGCCGCCGACCGCGCGGAAGGCCCGCACCGGCGAGTTGACCCCACCTGGGGTGACGACCGACGCGCGTTCGAAGAGCGACTGGGACTGGGGTGCTTCATAGGGGTAGCTCACGAGACGACATCTTCTCAAACGGCTCCGGTAACAAATCGTGTCCTTCTCCTCTGCATGTCGGACCCGATCATCTGGAACGATGATCCGTGTGCGGGCGCGCGCCCGGCATCCCGCACACTGGAGAGGGAGCGGTTCGCGCCCCGGCTCGGGCGGGAGCCGACGCGGCCCGATCGAGGCTGAGCGGCTGCGGCCGCTCGGCAGCCGCACAACGGGTGACAAAAACGGTAGAAAGGGACCTCCGGCGGGACACCGGAGGTCCGGGGGTCTGTCGATTCCGGCGAATTCCGGTGAGGATGGTCCGAGTGTCCGAGGAGCAGGACGGCTTCGAGGAGGCCACGGGGGTCGGCCGCAAGGCCGCGCGCGCGGGAAGGGGAAGGCGGGGTGAAGGACGCGTGGGGGTGACGTACAAGTACTTCGGTGCACCCGACCGCGCCACCGCCGCCAGAGTCCCCACCGCACTCGGCCCCGGTGGCCTCGGCCTGGATGCCGGCGAGCTCGGCTCCCTCGGCCGGCTCGGCGACCTGATGGAGACCAGTGGCTCCCCCACCGGCCACCTCTCCACCAAGATCAAGCCGGAGACCATGAGCGCGATGGTCCTCACCGGCATCGAGGGCGTCCCGCTGCACCAGGTGCCCCCGCTGGAGCTGGTGGTGCTGCACCCCGACTACGCGGTGGTCCAGCTCCCGCACACCGTGGTCGAACCGCTGCGCAAGGCGGACGAGACCGAGCTGGGCGCGGCGGCCTTCATCTGGTCCACGGTCCCCGACCGGCGCGGCCCGCGCGACGCCTTCGTGATCTACACCATGCTGCACGAGTGGCAGGACTTCGCGAACCGGCTGCACGACGCGGGGCACCAGCTGTACTGCCTGGTCTGGCCCTGAGCCCCGGTCAACCCTTCGCTGCGGGCTGTCAGGCCGTGAGGCGGGCCATGGTGAAGGGGAGGATGCCGCCGACGCGCAGGTAGTCCACCTCACGGGTGGTCTCCACCGCGGCGGTGGCGGTGAAGGAGTGCGCGGTGCCGTCGGCACGGCGGACCAGCACCCGGACCGGACCGTGCGGCCGCAGCGCGGCCAGACCGGCGAGGTCGAGCTGCTCGGAGCCGTCCAGGCCGTGGTCGGCCGCGGTGCTGCCCGCCGGGAAGCGCAGCGGGAGCACGCCCATGCCGACCAGGTTGCTCCGGTGGATGCGCTCGAAGCTCTCCGCCAGCACGGCCCGGACCCCCAGCAGGGCGGTGCCCTTGGCCGCCCAGTCGCGGGCGCTGCCGCAGCCGTACTCCCGGCCCGCGACCACCACCAGCGGGGTGCCGGCGGCCCGGTGGGCCTCGGCCGCCGCGTGGATCGAGAGCAGCTCGCCGGAGGGGTGGTGCACGGTCCACGGGCCCGTGGCGCCGCCCGCCATGGCGTTGCGCAGGCGGGGGCTGCCGAAGGTGCCGCGGAGCATCACGTGGTGGTTGCCGCGGCGGCCGCCGTAGCTGTTGAACTCCGCCTCGGGGACGCCGAGCTCGGCGAGCAGGCGGCCCGCGTCGCCCTGCGGGGTGATCGCGCCGACCGGTGAGATGTGGTCGGTGGAGACGCTGTCGCCGAGCAGCGCGAGGATCCGGGCTCCGGTGAGCTCGTCGCCGGTCAGGCCCGCGCTCGGCGCGTCGACGTAGGGCGGTTCGAGGATGTAGGTGGAGTCGTCCTGCCAGGCGTACAGCTCGCCCTCGGGGGCGGCCAGCGAGCGCCAGCGCTCGTCCCCCTCGAAGAGGTCGGCGTAGGCCGCGCCGAACTGGCCCGGGTCGACGGCCGCGCGGACGGTGCGGGCGACCTCCGCCGGGTCGGGCCAGAGGTCGCGCAGGTACACCTCGGTGCCGTCCGGCGCGGTGCCGACGGGCTCCGTCGTCAGGTCGCGGGTCACGGTGCCGGCCAGCGCGTAGGCGACCACCAGGCCCGGGGAGGCGAGGTAGGCGGCCCGGATCTGCGGGTGGATGCGGCCCTCGAAGTTCCGGTTCCCGCTCAGCACGGCGACGCCGAGCGCGCCGTCCTCGGCCACCGCGCGGGCGGCCTCGGGGGTGAGCGGCCCGCTGTTGCCGTGGCAGGTGGTGCAGCCGAAGGCGACCACGTCGAAGCCGAGCCGGCGCAGCGGGTCCAGCAGCCCGGCCCGCTCCAGGTACTCCGGCACGGCCCGGCTGCCCGGCGCCAGGCTGGTCCTGGTCCAGGCGGGCACCCGCAGCCCGAGCTCCACCGCCCGCCGGGCGACCAGGCCGGCGATCACCATCGACTCGGGGTGCGAGGTGTTGGTGCAGCTGGTCAGCGCGGCGATCAGCACCGAGCCGTCCACCGGGCCCGTGGCGCCGGTCGGCACCGGCCGCTCCAGCAGCGGCGCCAGCGAGCCGGGCACGGCGTCGAGCGGCACCCGCTGGTCGGGTCGGTGCGGGCCCGCGACGCAGGGCTCCACCGAGCCGAGGTCGAAGGTGGCCACCTCCGGGTAGCGGATCCGCCCGGCCGCGTCGGGCTCGTGGAACAGGCCCCGCTCCCGGCAGTGCCGCTCGACCAGGTCGACCTGCTCCGCCGGGCGGCCGGTGGCGGCCAGGAAGCGCAGGGTCTCCCGGTCGACCGGGAAGAACGCGGTGGTGGCCCCGTAGTCCGGCGCCATGTTGGCGACGGTGGCCCGGTCCTGGACGGACAGGCTCGCCACGCCCGGGCCGTGGAACTCCAGGATCGCGCCCAACACGCCGTAGCTGCGCAGGAACTGGGTGAGCGTCAGCACCAGGTCGGTCGCGGTGGTGCCGGGGCGCGGGCGGCCGGTCAGCCGCACGCCGACCACCCGGGGCGGGGCGAGCAGCACCGGCTCGCCGAGCAGCACCGAGGTCGCCTCGATCCCGCCCACCCCCCAGCCCAGCACGCCGAGCGCGCCCACCATCGAGGTGTGCGAGTCGGTGCCCAGCACGGTGTCGGGGCGCAGCCGCACCCGCCCGTCCGGACCCTCGGCGCGCACCACGACCTGGGCCAGCCGCTCCAGGTTGATCTGGTGGATGATGCCCTTGCCCGGCGGCACGATCCGCACCTGCGGGAAGGCCTGCCCGGCCCAGCGGAGCAGGGCGTAGCGCTCGCCGTTGCGGGCGTACTCCAGGTCCGTGTTGGTGCGCAGGGCCGCGGCGTTCCCCGCCGCGTCGACCCGCACCGTGTGGTCGACCACCAGGTGGGCCGGGACGACCGGGTTGACCCGCTCGGCGGGGATCCCGCGCCGGGCCGCCGCCGCGCGCAGCGCCGCGAGGTCCAGCAGCACCGGGATGCCCGAGTAGTCCTGCAGGACGATCCGGGCGGGCTGGAACGGCAGGCTCGCCAACTCGCCGGCCGCGCCGGCTCCGGCGCTACCGCCGGCTCCGCCGGTTCCGTCGCCCCCGCCGGCCGCACCGCGCGCGGCCGCCCAGCGGGCCAGCGCGGGCGGCAGGGCGGCCTCGCACAGGCCCTCCTCGGCCAGCTGGACGACGTTCTCCAGCAGGACGCGCACCACGTACGGCAGCGTGTCGAGCGCCACCCCCGCCGCCGCGGCGACGGCGACCAGGTCGTGGGCGGGCTCCGCACGGCCGGCTCGGGGGTGCTGGGGCGTGCTGGTCATGGTCGCTGGCTCGCTTCCGGTTCGCAGGGGTGACGGGTGGGTCAGGGTGGGTGGCCTCAGGCCTCAGGCCTCAGGCCTCGAGGGCGGCCAGCAGGGCCGGCTGGTCGAGCTTGCCGTTGGCGCTCCGCGGCAGGGCGTCGAGCCGACGCACCGTGGGCGGCACCATGTAGTGCGGCAACTCCCCGGCCAGGGCGTGCTGCAGCTCCGCGGGCGGCGGGCACCCGGCGGCCCCGCGGTAGAACAGGGCGAGCCGGTCGACGGCACCGCTCGGATCGGGCACGGGCAGCACGGCGCACTCCCGCACGCCCGGCAGGCGGAGCGCGGCCTGCTCGATCTCGGCGGGCTCCACCCGGTAGCCGGAGATCTTGATCTGCCGGTCCGCCCGGCCGAGGTAGTGCAGCACGCCGCCGTCGTCCTGGCTGCCCAGGTCGCCGGTGCGGTAGAGCGGGGTCGGCACCCCGTCGAGCCGCACCGTGACGAACTTCTCGGCGGTCGCCGCCGGGTTGTCCAGGTAGCCGAGGGCCAGGCCGTCCCCGGCGAGGCAGATCTCGCCGGGCGTGCCGCCCTCGACCGCCCGCTCGCCGTCGAGCAGGTGCACGGCGGTGCCGGGGGCCGGGCGGCCCACCGGGATGCCGTGCGGCGCGTCGCAGTCGGCGGGGCGGACCGCACGGGTGGTGGCGAACACGCAACTCTCCACCGGGCCGTAGCCGTTCAGCAGACCGATCTGCGGGTGGCGCTCGACGAAGGCCCGCACGTGCGGCACCGACAGCCGCTCGCCGCCGGTCATCACCTGCCGCAGGCCGGTGAAGCAGTCGAGGTCCTCGTCCACGAAGAGGTTGAACAGCGAGGCGGTGAGCCAGACGGTGTCCACCCCGGCCGAGGCGGTCAGTTCGCGCAACTCCCCCGGGAAGAGCTGGTCACCGGGGACGATCACGCTGGTGCCACCGGTGGTGAGCATGCCCCACAGCTCCAGCGCGAAGGCGTCCCAGGGCACCGGCGCGGCCTGGGTCATCACCCGCCCGCGGCCGAAGTCGGCGAAGGACCGGCCCGCGAACAGCCGGGTGGTGGCCCGGTGCGGCGAGAGCACGCCCTTGGGGCGGCCGGTCGTGCCGGAGGTGAAGAAGACCATGGCGGGCGACGACGGGTCGACGGCCACCGGCTCCGGCACCGCGCCCGAGCGCGCGGCCGCGGCCAGGCCACCCGCCGGTGGCCCCCAGCAGCGGCCCGCGAAGCCCGGCAGCGGCCGGTCGGCCACCAGCAGCTCGGCCCGCAGCGCCGCCGTCACCGCGAGCATCCGCTCGGCCGGCCAGCGGTGGTCCAGCGCCGAGTACGCGGCGCCGCAGCGGAGCACCGCCAGCAGCACGGCCACCAACTCGGGCGAGCGCCGCACCAGCACCGGCACCAGGTCCCCCGGCCCGACCCCGAGCCGCTGCAACTCGGCGGCGTAGGCATCGGCCGCCGCGTCCAGCTCGGCGTAACCGGTCCGCTCGCCCGCATGGACGAGCGCACAGGCCCCCGGCCTGGTCCGGGCCTGCCAGGCCACGGCGTGATGGATGAGCCGCCGGTCCATGACGGGCTGCTCGGCGGGGTCTGACAAGACGTCACCGTCCTTCTTCGATCGGTTCGGGCGGCCGGGCCGGCGGGCGGCCGAAGGTGAGGCCGGGCCGCCGGGGCTCCCGGCTGGAGGCCGGGGCCCAGCGGTGGGAGGCTGGAGGTCCGGGGGCTGGAGGTCCGGGGGCCGGAGGTCGGGATCCTGCGGCCGGAGGTGGGGGCCGAGGGTCTGGGTCGGGTCCGCGAGGCCCCAAGGCCGTGAACCCGTAAGGCCAGCGGCCAACGGCCAGGGCCGGAGGCCAGCGGCGCGAAGCCCGCGGCGGGTGCCTCCCGGCTGGAGGCCGGGGGTGGAGCCCGGCGGCGTGGGCCCGGTCGGGCTGGCCCTAGCGGTCCAGCCAGGCCAGCCAGGCGCCCAGGGTGAGCAGCGGGAAGGCCAGTTCGACGGCCGGTGCCTCTCCTGCGGCCAGGCGGCCGAGCAGGGTGTCCAGGCCGGCGGCGGACAGGCCGAGGTCGGTCAGCCGGGCGCGGTGGCCGGTGAGTTCGGCGTACACCCGGGCGGCTGCCGGGCCGGTCAGCCAGTCGGCGACCGGGGCCCGGAAGGGCTTCTTGACCTCCTCGGCGAAGTGCGGCAGTTCGGCCGCGTACGCCTGCCGCAGCGCCACCTTGGTCTGCCCTCCGTGCACCAGCGCGTCGAAGGGCAGCGCGGTGGCGAGCGCGGGCAGGCCGCCGTGCAGGAAGGGGGTGCGCCCCTCCACGCCCTGGGCCATCAGCAGGTGGTCGGCCCGGCGCAGCAGCGGTTCCAGGCTGTGCACGTACTCGAACTCCCGCACCACCTCCGCGGCCGGCCGTCCGTCCGCCGGCGGCAGCGCCGCCCCGGCCGCCGTGCGGGCCGCCGCGCAGGCCGGCTCGCCGAGCAGGGTGCGCACCAGCTCCGCTCGGGCCGGGGAGAGGTAGAAGTCGGCCGGATCGGCCAGTTCGGCCAGCCCCAGGTAGCTCCGGTAGCCGCCGAACAGCTCGTCGGCCCCCTCGCCGACCAGCAGCGCCACGATGCCGCTCGCCCGGGCCAGCCGGGCCAGTGCGGCGTACATCGGCACGCTGGTCATCGCCGTCGGCTCGCCGAGCGCCCGGACGGCGTCGGCGACCCCGTCGAGCAGGTCCTGCGGGCCGAACTCGACGAAGGTGTGCCGCCAGCTCCGCCAGGCGGTGCCGGGCAGGCGCAGCGCGGCGAGGTCGGTGGCCCCGTCGCCGGTGCCGCGGGGCACCACGCTCACGGTGGCGAGGTCCGTGACGCCGCGCAGCGAGAGCTCGGCGGCGAGCACGGTGGAGTCCAGTCCCCCGCTCAGGGCCAGCCCGAGCGGGCGGTCGGCGACCAGCACCCGCTCCACCGCGCGGGCCACCGCGGCCCGCAGCTGCGCCGGGCCGGGCACCTGCCGGTCCTCGGCCGGACGGCCGGCAGCCGGCCGGGCGGCCGAGTCGAGCCGCTGGACCCGGCCCTCCTTCAGCCGCAGCCGCGCGCCCGGCGGCACCGGCTCGATGTCGCGGAAGAACGTCCCGCCGTCCACCACCCGCCCGAGGAGCAGGAACTGCGCCACGGCCTCGGGGCGCGGCTCGGCGGGCCCGAAGATGTCGAGCAGCGCGGGCAGTTCGGAGGCGACGGCCACCCCGTCCGGGTGGCGCCGCAGGTAGAGCGGCTTGATGCCGAGCGGGTCGCGGGTCACCTCGACGCTGCCGTCCGGCTCCCGCCGGACCAGCGCATACATCCCGTCCAGGGCCGGGGCGGGCCGGGCCGCCACCGCCTCCGCCTCGTCCAGGCCGCCGGCGGGCACGGTGACCGGCCCGGTGCCGGCCCAGGCGTCGGGACCCACCGCGTACACCTCGCCGTTGAAGGCGTGGGCGGGGGCGCCCGGCTCGGCCCGGAAGGGCACCCGGTCCCCAGGCCGGCTGCGCAGCCGCAGCCGGCACATCGCCACCGCGGAGTCGGCGTCGCCGTGCACCCCGTGGCCGTCGGGGCCCCGGTGGAGCAACCGTCGGATGCCCGCCTCGGCCAGCTGGTCGGCCCGCGGCCCGGCCCCCGTCCCGGTGGGGGCCAGGCACACCGCCACGACTCCGCACACGGGTCAGGCTCCCGCGGCGGCGCGGTACAGGCGGGTCTTCGGCGCCTGGCCGAACTCCTCGGCGTCCAGCAGCTCCAGGCCGCGCTCCGCGACCCGGGCCCGGCCCAGCAGCGCGACGATGTCCTCGTGGTCGAAGCGCTGCTCGCGGCCCCGGCCGCGGTACCACTGGAGCAGCAGCTCCGGCGCGATGTCGCCGTGCGGCAGCAGGGCGTCGGTGAGGACGTCCCCGGCCGCACCGAAGTCGATCACCTTCTCGGCGGCGTCGAAGAAGGTCGCCACGCAGCCGCGCTCGGTGCCGAGCTCGATCATCCGCTCGTCCATCGGGTACAGCCCGAGCTTGATCGAGGCCCGCAGCTGGCCGCCGTCGGCGAGCAGGTCGAGCATGCCCTCGATCCCCCGCAGCGCCTCGGTCTCGCTGAAGCGGTTCACCAGGCGGTCGTTGAGCACGAACCGCTGGGTGCCGCGCAGCTCCGCCGGGGCGGGGCGGGTGATGTCGTGGCGCAGCACCCGGCAGGAGCCGGCCGGCAGCGCCGCGCGCAGGTCGGCGCACATCCGCTCGGAGAAGTCGAGGACGGTCACCTCGGCGCCGAGCGCGATCAGCGCCTCGACCAGGTCCTTGGTGGAGGCCCCGACGACGGTACAGCGGTCACCCGGCTCGATGCCCGCCGTGAAGAGCCCGATCTCCTCGTCGCTCGGCTTGGCGGTGGTGCGGCCGGACTCCCAGAACAGCGAGCCGATCAGGTCCCAGGCCTCGGCCTTCTGGTTCTCCGTCAGCTGGTCGCCCGCCGGCTGCTCGCCCGCAAGCCGGTCGGCGGTCGGACGGTGCTCGGTCTGGATGCTCATCGGTCGCTCCCGATCGAATCGAGCAGGCTGGAGTTGTAGTCGCCTGCGAGGACGTGGTTGAGGTAGGTGCCGGCGCCGCCGAGGACGCGGTAGCCGTGCGGCACACCGGCGGGGATGAAGACGCTCGCGGGGCTCGCCAGCGGGAAGACCCGGTCGCCGAGGGTCACCTCGACGGACAGGCCGCGGTAGCCCTCCTCCTCGCCGAGGAAGACGAAGAGGCTGTCGCAGTGGTGCACGTGGGTGTCGACGTGCCCGGCGCCGTAGTCGTCGAGCTGCGGCACCCGCCGCGCGATGCAGTACTGCTCGGCGCCGGCGACGAAGCGGTTGTCGACCAGCACGTAGCGCTCGCCGGGGCCGTGGCGGTGGTGCCGCAGCTCCGTCGCGGAGATCACCTGCGGGTCCACCACCCAGTCCATCGGCTCCGGGGAGAGCGCGGGGCGGCCGACGCTGGCGGTCCGGCCGACGGTGGCCGGGTTCACCCACTCGTACGCGTCGGGCTCCCGCTCGATCGCGGCCACGTGCAGCTTGGCCACGTGGTGGAAGACGTCGCGGCCGACCACCGGCCGCCGGTGGTCCGGCATCGACCGGGAGTACGCGCCGACCCGCCGGCTCAGGTCGCTGATCAGGGTGCCGTCGGTCATCGGGCGGCTGCCCCGGTACTGGAGGTTGACCACCAGGGCGGCGTAGTCGGTGATCCCGGCGCGCTCGCCCAGGCCGTTGACCGAGGTGGAGATCCAGGCGGCGCCGGCGTCGGTGGCCGCCAGGGCGTTGGCCAGCGACAGGCCGCGGTCGTCGTGCAGGTGGACCTCGATGTCGGTGTCCGGGCAGGCGGTGCGCAGCCGGGCGATCCGCTCGCGGATGCCGTCCGGCTCCAGCACGCCCAGGGTGTCGGCGAAGCAGACCCGGTCGGCACCGGCGGCGGCCGCGATCCGGTACGCCTCCAGCAGCTCCTCGCTCTCGGTGCGGCTGCTGTCCTCCACGGTGAAGCGCACCTTGAGGCCGAGCGCGCGGGCGTGGCCGACCGACTCCTCGACCATCGCGTAGAGCTCGGCCAGCTCGCGTCCGGGCAGCCGCGAGCGGCGCGAGACGTCGTTGATGCCGAGGAAGATGCCCACCCAGGCGGCACCGGTCTTGGCCACGGCCTCGATGTCGCCGCGGTGCGCGCGGGCGTGGGCCAGCACCGGCACCTCTCCGGCGGCCTCGACCACGGCCGCGACGCGGAGCAGCTCGTCCGAGCTGACGGCCGGGTGGCCGCACTCGACGGCGTCCACCCCGGTGGCCACCAGCAGCTTGGTGATCTCCACGCTCTGGTCGAGGGTGAACCGGCCGTGCGCCGACTGCATCCCCTCGCGCAGAGTGCTGTCGATGATGTAGGTCACAGGGATCTCCTGGATTGCTCGTC
Organism: Kitasatospora sp. LaBMicrA B282; assembly: GCF_050325825.1. Lineage (NCBI taxonomy): Bacteria > Bacillati > Actinomycetota > Actinomycetes > Kitasatosporales > Streptomycetaceae > Kitasatospora > Kitasatospora sp. LaBMicrA B282. Next base: position 29,817 of record NZ_JBNQTI010000035.1, on the reverse strand, counting down.
TGGTGGGCGGTCAGTCGCGTCCGAGGGCCGCCAGGTCGGCGATCGGGAAGCTGTCCTTGGCGCGGAACTCGGGGTCAGAGGCGTCGGCGAAGACCACGACCATGCCGCGCCGGTCGTCGGCGGAGGTGTTGGCGGCGCTGCCGTGGGCGAAGTGGCGGTCCCACATCACGCCGTCACCGGGGGCGAGTTCGAACTGCACCGGCTCGCTCAGGCCGTCCTCGGCGACGTCCAGGCAGGCGTGCCAGCGGTAGTGCGGGCGGTCGCGGTGCTCGAGGGTGCCGCCCGCGTGCGAGCCGGGGCAGCCGAACAGGCCGCCGTTGGCCGGGCTGACCGGGGTCAGCGCCGTCCAGACGCTGAACGCCTTGGGGTAGGTGTAGGTCCACAGCGCCTGGTCCTGGTGCAGGGCGACCTCGGTGCCGACCAGGGCGGGCTTGAGGAAGGCGGCGTGGAAGACCACCGCCGCGTTCTCGCCGACCACGGTCCGGGCCAGCTCGGTGACCCCGGCGCGGTTGAGCATCGGACCCCACAGCGCGGGGTCGTTCCACAGCAGGCGGCGCAGCTTGCGCAGCCGGCGCAGGCCGTCGGCCTGGTCGTACTCGGCCTCGTAGCCGGCGGCCACCTGCTCGGCGGCGTCGAAGGCGTCGAAGAACTCCAGGGCGCGCCGGGTGTCCTCGGCCCGCAGCAGCCCGGGGAGGGTGTGGTAGCCGTCCGCGGCGTAGGTGTCGATGTCGATGGTGGGCACGGTGGCTCAGCTTTCTGACGGGATGACGGGCGGCCGGTGGCCGAGGGAGTCGAGCACCTCGCCCACGGGCAGGTCGGGTGCGGCCGCCAGCGCGCCGACGGCGGCGAGGAAGTCGTCGGCGAACTCGCGGACGTAGCTCTCGGGGTACTCGGAGCGGTAGTGCAGGACGGTGAGGTCCACCGCGGGGCCGTCCTGGAGCAGCCACATGTGCAGGCCCGGCGAGTCCGCCGTCTCCTCCAGCGGTACGGGCTCCACCTCCGCCCCGTCGAACCGCAGGGCCCGGCCCCACAGCTCGTTGAACATGAAGTACACGCCGGGGTCCTTGCGGAACCCGGCCGGCACCGAGGGCCACATCCGGCGGCGGACGTACCAGGCCGGCAGGTCGCCGTGGGCGGTGGCCGCCAGCGCGGTGCCCCGGACCCGCTCGACGAGCCGGCGGAAGCTCAGCCCCAGCTCGACGTCGGTGGTCGGGAAGACCCCGTTGGCGTACCAGCCGACGGTGTCCTGGTACTCGGGCTCCAGGCGGTTCGCGGCGGTGGTGAGCACGGTGACCCGCGGGCTCCCGGTCTGCCGGGCGATCAGCGCCTTCAGCGCGGCCATGCTCACGCAGTACGGCGTGCTGCGCAGTTCGCGGCAGGCCCCCTCCAGCGCGCTGACCGCCGCCGCCGGGACTCGCAGCCGCAGGCTCGCCGGGTCGCTCAGGCCCCGGCCCGCCCGGTAGCCGGGCAGTCGGACGGCGAACGCCGACGGGTCCGCGCCGAGCCGGCCCTTCCAGTAGCCGGCGACCTCGTCCAGCCGGCCGGTGCGGTGGCGCTCCCACTGCTCGGCGGCCCAGCGCTGGTACGGCCGGGACTCGGTGAGCTCGGCCGGCTCGCCGGTGAGCGCGGCCCGGTAGGCGGCGCCGAGGTCGGCGACCAGCAGGTCCAGCGACCAGCCGTCGGCCGCGACGTGGTCCAGGACCAGGGCCAGCAGCTGGTCCCGGTCGGCCAGGCGGACCAGGTGGGCCCGGAGCAGCGGGGCCCTGGTGCGGTCGAAGGGGCGGCGGACCTCGTGGTCGAGCAGCAGCAGCGCCTCGGTGACCCGGCTCGGCTCGGGGAGCCAGCCCAGCTCCTCGACGGCCGGCTCGGCGGTGGCGTCCAGCAGGTGCGAGCGCACCGTCTCCCCGTCCACCCGCAGCACCGTGCGCAGCGCCGGGTGCCGGTCGAGCACGGCCTGCAGCGCGGCGCGCAGCGCCCCGGTGTCCAGCGGCCCGCGGACCCGGTACACCGCGTGGAACTGGAGGGTGGGGGCGTCCGGGTCGTGCACGGCGGAGAGCACCGCCCACTCCTGCGCCATGGAGGCGCGGGGCGCGCCCACCCCCACGGGGGCGGCGGGGGCCCGGTCGACCGGGGTCAGCCGCTGCGCCAGCTCGCCGATGGTGGCGGCGGTGAAGACGGCCTGGGCCGAGAGCCGGGCCCCGAGCCGCTCGGCGGTGAGCTTGATGACCCGGAAGGCCAGCAGGCTGTTGCCGCCGAGGTCGAAGAAGTTGTCGTCGGGACCCACCTCCGGACGCTCCAGCACCTCGCGGTGGATCTGGAGCAGGAGGGCGCGGGTCTCCTCGTGGGGTGAGGGCAAGGGTCGTCTCCTCGACCGGAGTGGGGAGCGGGAGAGGGTGGGGGTGGGGGTGGTTCAGGGAGGTGGGCGGGGGGCCTGGCCGCTCCCGCCGACCTCTACCTTGGTCGCGCCGCGGCGCCGGGAGAAGGGTCGGGCGGTGGACCGATGCGGCCGTGGACCCTTCCGTCCACGCGCTGACCGCCCGTCAGCCGGGGGCGCCGTCAGTGCGCCGGGGCGAGCACCACGCGGTCGGTGAACCAGGCGGCCAGCTCGCGCAGGCGCTGCTCCACCTGGGCCTCGTCCCGCCCGGTCAGCACGGCCAGGCCCGCCCGCAGGTTGGAGCCGGCGGTGGTGTCGGGCATGACGGCGCCGGGGGCGAGCGAGACCTCGGCGTAGACCACGCCGGGGCGGCCCAGCACCTCCTCGACGGTGGGCGCGGCGGTGACCACCCCCGGCGGGGCGGGCAGGTTCATCCCGCCGATCGCGGCACCGTCGGCGACGGTGGGGGCGACGGGCTCCCCGGCCGGCAGGCCGAGCGCCCAGCGGGCCCACTCGGCGTGCAGGTCGACGCCGTGGCGCCGCCGCACCACCTCGTCCGTCCGGCCGCCGCCCACCCGCGCCGCGCACTCGCCGAAGACGATCCGCCCGTCCTGCGGGTGCTGGAACACCTCCAGGTGGAAGACCCCGTCCTTGTGGTCCAGCGCCTCGAAGGCGGCCGCGGCGACGGCGTGGACGCCCGCGTACAGCTCCCGGTGCCGCTCGGGCTCGAGCACCACGTGGGCGACCAGGCCGCCCTGGCGCACCTCGATCAGGTTCTGCAGGTAGCGGGAGACCGACAGCAGCCGGATCTCGCCGTCCCGGACCAGGCCGTCGACCTTGAACTCGGCGCCCGGGACGAACTCCTCCAGCAGCCACGGGCCGGAGGCGCCGGCCGCGCGGGCGGCCGCGGCCGCGGCGCGCAGTGCCGCGGCGTCGGCCAGCACCCGGGTGTCCCGCACCCCGCCGCCGTCGAGCGGCTTCAGCACCAGCGGGAAGGCGAGGTCGGGCGGGCCGGCCGTGCCCAGGTCGTCCAGCACGGCGCAGCCGGCGGTGTCGATCCCGGCCGCGCGGACGGCCTGCTTCTGGACGTACTTGTCCCGCATGGCCAACGCCCGGTGGACGTCGGCTCTGCCGCCCCCGCCCACGGCCGCCACGGCGGCGGCGTTCAGCAGGCAGAACTCCAGGCCGCTGCAGACCGCCCGGAAGTCCGCGACCGCCAGGCCGTGCCGGGCCAGCGCGGCCAGTACGTCGGTGGTGCTGGTCGGGTCGGGCACGACCAGCACCCGCGCGCCGGCGGCCCGGGCGGCGGCCGCGTCGCCGGGCGCCACGGCGCAGGTGACGGGCCGTCCGGTGGCGACCAGCGCGGCCACGGCCCGGGCCATCCAGCCGATGTGCAGGACGGCGGAGCTCGATTGCATGACTACCTCACAGGGTGGGGGGAGGAACGTCGAAGGCGTCGCGGTAGAAGTCGGCGAGCAGGCCGACCGCCGACTCCCGCAGGAAGGAGGTGTGCGTCCCGGCGGTGACCGCGGTACGGAGGAGCGGGTGGCGGCGGGCGGCCGTCCGGGCCCGCTCGGCCGCGGGCACCACCCGGCTGTCCGCCGCGACCACGGAGAGCACCGGGATGCCCAGCGCCAGCGCGGCGTCCACCAGGTGGCGGTAGTCGTAGGCCCACTTGAGGAAGCTCGCCTCGGCCCACTCGTCGGCCGCGTAGCGCTCCGGCAGGGACTCGAAGGCCTGGTCGAGCAGCGCCACGCTGGCCACCCGCCGTGGCCCGAGGGTGACCGCCAGCACGGCGGCCACCAGCGCGCCGTAGGAGTGCCCGACGACGTGCAGGGGCTGCGGCGCCACATCCAGCACGCGCTGCACGTCGGCGGCGAAGTCGAGCGGCGAGTAGCCCCAGGCCGGGGCGGGGCTGCTGCCGTGCGCCCGCAGCGTCGGGTGCAGCGCGGTGCCGCCAACCGGGCAGAGCGCCTCGCCGATCGGGTGGAGCCGGCTGCTGTCGTCGCCGAAGCCGTGCAGCAGCAGCATGGAGCCGGGGGCGCAGCGGCCCACGGCCGTGCCGGGCCGGGTCTCCCAGGCGATCAGCTCGACCCGGTCGACGGCGGCCAGCTCCGGGGCGGGCCGGGCACCGGGGCCGGCGGTCATCCGAGCGCGGCGACCGGGCGACCCAGCTGCGCGGGCGCGCCACCGGCCGGCCAGACCCCGCCGCGGTAGCTGCCGCCCGCCGTCGCGCCGTACAGCGCGGCGTAGTGCTCGGGCAGTTCGGGGCTGTCGGCGAAGGCCAGCCAGAGCCGCAGCAGCAGCCGGCCGCGGCCGCCGCCGTCGGCGAAGGCCGTCCGGGCGTGCAGGATGTGGAAGTTGTTGAGCAGCTGCAGGTCGCCCTCGCGCAGCTCCATGTCGAGCGAGAGGCCCGGCCGCTCCAGGATCTCGTCCAGCGCGTCCATCGCCTCGATCTGCCGCTCGGTCAGCCGGGGCGCGCCGGGGTGGCGCTGCGAGCCGGTGATGAAGCGGCGCACGTACCTGGTCGCGAAGTCGCCCCCGGTCTCGCTGAACACCGGGATGCCCGACCACGGCTGCTCGCCGGGCTGCTCCTCGCCGCGCCGGTCGTGCGGCAGCGGCTGCTCCAGCTCCGCCAGCAGGTCCGGCCACTCGGCGGCGAGCAGGTCGCGCACCAGGCGGGAGGAGGCCACCCGGCTCAGGCCGCCGGAGGCGGCGGGCCGCACGCACAGCAGCCCGATCACGTCCGTCCGGTCCACGTGGAACGGCAGGCCGGCCGAGCTCTCGTAGCCGCGCTGGACCGGGCTGGAGATGTCGGCGCCGCGGTCCTCGACCCGGCCGAGCAGGTCGCGCTTGCCGCTCTGCGAGACGGGACGGCCGAGCAGCAGCCCGAGCAGCCAGTACGCCATCTCGTACTCCAGCGGGTCCAGCCCGGCGGCCGGGAAGCCGGTGGCCACCACGAAGCCGGGCCCGCCGGCCAGCCGCCCGCCCAGCTCGGCCGCGAAGGCCTCGCTCGCCCCGAGCGAGGTGGGGCGGGGGGCGTCCAGATCCGGGCGGCGGCCGGCGGCCACCGCCGCACGGGCTGCCGCGAGCAGCTCGGCCGCCACCTCCGGGGGCACGGCGATCCGCCAGGCCTCCGGCTCGTCCGCCAGCTCCTTGCCCCACCAGGCTTGTCCTGCACGGGAGTTCACATGATCCATGGCACACCGCATTTCGAGGTTCGGCCGTCGAGGGCATCGAGCATCAGAGCCCGGAGAGCCGGGTCGGACAGGTCGACTGCGAGGGGAGATCGGCTCGGCGTGGGCCGCCACGACCCACGGGCTCCCGCGCCAGGGGGAGCGACCGGCCGCCCGGGCGCACCGCGCACCGGGACGAGAGCAGACCCTAGACACGTCCGCGGCGCACTGTCCAGCACCCGCCCGGGCCACCGCTGGACGCTTCCGGCCCTGGTCACAAGTGGCCAGGGCGCCGGGTTTTGTGATCGGCCGTCAGGCTGCAACGGTGGGGGGATGTACCTCGTCCACGCCACCCTGCGCGCGCGGCCCGGCAGCACCGTGCCCGGCGGCCTGCTCGCCTCGGTGCGCGCACAGGCAAGCGCCGACGACGGCCTGGAGCACGCGGTCGTGCACCCGCTGGGGCCCGGCGCCGCGGTCGTCGGGATGTTCCTGCGCGCGCCCCGGCTGGCGGACGCCGAACGGGCGGCCGGCCTGCTGTGCCGGCGCGCCCTGGCGGCCGACCCGGCCCTGCTGGAGCTGGAGTTGGCCTCCTGCGAAGCCCCGCTGGTCGGCGCGTTCTACGAGCGGCTGCTGGGCGGACCGCCCGGCGGCTGGCCCGAATAGTCCACGGCCGGTTCCGTCCAGAGCGGCGCGCTTCTCAGCGCCGCGGACGGTGGCCAAGCTGGTGATCTCGATAGTCGAAGGACAGGTGACGCGATGCCGGAGCTGCGGCAGCAACTGCTCGACGAGGCGTGGGCGCTCCTGGGCGGAGCCCCGGAGCACACCGCCGCGGTGCGCTGGACCGGCCCGGACGGGCTGCTGCCCTCGCGGCTGCAGGTCGCCGCGCTCGCGGAGGCGAGCGTGGGTGCCGCCGCGCTGGCGGCGGCCGAGCTGGCGGCGGTGCGGGGCGGCGGGCCCCGGCCCGGGGCCGTGGTGGACTCGGGCGCCGTCGCGACGGCCTTCGCCAGCGACCGGGCGCTGCGGCTGGACGGCGCGGAGCAGGTCAGCTGGGCCGCGCTGTCGCGGTTCTGGCGCAGCTCGGACGGCTGGGTGCGGACCCACACCAACTACCCCCACCACCAGCAGCGCCTGCTGGCCGCGCTGGGGCTGCCGTCCGACGCGTCGGTCGAGGCGGTCGGGCAGGCCGTCGCGGCCCGTACCGCCGACGAGCTGGCCGACGCGGTGAGCGCGCAGGGCGGCCTGGCCGTGGCCGTCCGCACGCCGCAGGCGTGGGCCGCGCACGAGCAGGGCGCCGCGGTGGCCGCGCTGCCGCTGCTCGCCCTGGACCGGGTCGGCGACGCCCCGCCGGTGCCGCTCCCGCCCTGCCCGCGCGAACCGCTGCTGCCCGCCGCCGGGCTGCGCGTGCTGGACCTCACCCGGGTGATCGCCGGGCCGGTGGCCACCCGCACGCTGGCCCTGCTGGGCGCGGACGTGCTGCGGATCGACAGCCCGCACCTGCCCGAGCTCACCGCCCAGCACCTGGACACCGACCTGGGCAAGCGCTCCTGCCTGCTCGACCTGGCCGCGCCCGGGGACCGGGAGACCTTCGAACAACTGCTGGCGAGCGCCGACGTGGTGGTCACCGGCTACCGCCCGGGCGCGCTGGACCGCTTCGGACTGGACGCCGCCGCGCTGCTCGCCCGCCGGCCCCAGCTGGTGGTCGCCTCGCTCAGCGCCTGGAGCCGCCGGGGCCCGTGGGGCGGGCGGCGGGCCTTCGACAGCGTCGTGCAGGCCGCCTGCGGCATCGCGGCGATCGAGGCCGCGCCGGACGGCGCCCCCGGCGCGATGCCGGTCCAGGCCCTCGACCACGCCACCGGCTACCTGCTGGCCGCCGCCGTCCTGCGCGCCGTCACCCGGCGCACCGGCGAGGGGGGCGGCTGGCGGGCCGAGCTCTCGCTGGCCCAGACCGCCGCCTGGCTGCTGCGCCAGCCCGTCACCGCAACACCCCCGCCCCGCGGCGAGAGCGGCACGGACTCCACCGCCGAGCGCCCAACCGAACTCGGCCTGCTGCGCTACGCCCTCTCCCCGGTCCACCTGGACGGCGGCCCCCGCGACTGGTCCCGCCCGGTCGGCCCCCAGGGCGCGGACGCACCGGAGTGGCTCTAGGGCCGACACCGGACGGGTCCCCGGCGGCCCGTCAGTGGCGCCATAAGGGCGCAGAACGCCGGTAACACCGAACAGGGATGGTCAGGAGTACGCATGGCAGGCAAGACCGCGGTCCTCTGCATAGGTTGGCACGTCAAGACCGTGGCCGCGTTCGAACGGCTCGGCTGCCGGGTCGTCAGCGCCGTCACGGCGAAGGACCTCGGGCGGGCCTCGGCGCACAGTGCGGCGGCGGACCTGGTGCTGGTCACGGACGCGAACAACCTGGAGGCGGTGCTCGCCGGGCTCACCCGGGCCGGGGTGGACCCCGCGGGGTTCGACGCCGTCTGCAGCATCCACGAGTTGTCGCTGGTGACGGCCGCCGCGCTGGCCCGGTTGACCGGCCGTCAGGTGCTGCCGGTCGAGACCGCGATCGCCCTGCGCGACAAGTTCGTCCAGAAGCGGCTGATCCGCGCCGCCGGCCTGCCGGTCGCCGACTGCCGGGTGGTCGGCCGGCTCGGTGACCTGGCCGAGGGCGCCTGGACCGGGCCGCTGGTGGTCAAGCCGCTCGCCGACGCCGGCTCCCGGGACACCTTCGCCCTGCGCACCCCGCAGGAGCTGGCCGCGCTGCTGGCCGCGGACCGCCCCGGCGCGGGCTCGGGGCCCTGGCTGGTCGAGGGGTTCGTCGAGGGCGCCGAGCTGCACCTGGACGGCGTGGTGCGCGGCGGCGAGCTGCTCTTCCTCAGCGTCTCCCGCTACCTGGACAACGTGATCTCGGTCCGCTCCGGCGGGGTGATCGGCTCGGTGGCGCTCGACCCCGCCGACCGGCCGGAGCTGTACGGGCGGGCCCGCGAGCTGGTGGTCCGCGCCCTGGACGCGCTGGGTCACCGGGACGGCGTCTTCCACCTGGAGGCGTTCGACGGCCGGGCCGGGCTGGTCTTCAGCGAGTGCGCCGGGCGGATCGGCGGCGGGATGATCCCCGACGTCAACGCGCACGCCTTCGGCGTCGACCTGGTCGAGGAGTTCGCCCGCGCCGTCCTGCAGCTGCCCTCCGGCCTCCCCGCCGGCACCCCCACCGCGCCCGCCACCCGCCGCCCGGCCTGCGGCTTCGTCCAGCTCGCCGCCCCGGCCGGGCGGATCGACCGGATGCCCACCGAGCAGCAGGTGCTGGACCGGCCGGGCTGCACCGCCGTCCGGCTCGCGCTCACCGAGGGCGCCGAGGTCCCCGACTTCACCGCTGGCTCCCACCTGATGGCGGGCAAGGCCCTGCTGACGGCCGACGACGACACCGCGCTGGAGCAGCGGATGCACGAGCTGGCCGACTGGTTCCGGGACGCCGTGATCACCAGCCCGGCGGTCACCAGCCCGCTGGGCGGCTGAGCATGGCGCTCACCACCGCGCCGCGCGGCCGGGCGGCCGCCTGGGCCGCCGAGGCGCTCCCGGCCCGCGGCCCCGGCCGGGCGCTCTACCGGGCGAGCCTGGTCAACGCCGTCGGCACCGGGATGTACCTGGTCAGCAGTGCCATCTTCTTCGTCCGCTACCTCGGCCTCGGGGAGACCGAGGTGGGCCTGGGCCTCTCCGTCGGCTCGCTGATCGGGCTGTGCAGCGGGGTGCCGGTGGGTCACCTCGCCGACCGCCTCGGGGCGCGCCGGGTGTACGTCCTGGCGCTGCTGGCCGAGGCGCTGGCGATGTGCTCGTTCACCCTGGTCGGCTCCTTCTGGAGCTTCGCCGCCGTCACCACGGCCGCGTCCGTGGCGGGCTCCGCCAGCTCGGCCGCCCGCGCGCCGCTCATCCAGGCGCTCTCCGAACGGAGTGCGGCCCGGCTCAAGGCCCAGCTGCGCTCGGTGACCAACGCCGGGTTCTTCGTCGGCGGGGCCGCCGCCGGGGTCGTGCTCGGCACCGGGAGCAGGCTCTGCTACCTGCTGCTGATCCTCGGGAACGCGGCCTCGTTCGCGCTCTGCGCCCTGATGGTGCTCGCCGTGCCGAAGGTCCCGGCGACCCTGGGGAAGGCCTCCGGGAAGGGCTGGGCCTCGCTGCGGGATGTGACCTACCTGCGCTTCGTGCTGATCAACAGCGTGCTGAGCCTGCAGTACCCCGTGCTGCCGATCGTGCTGCCGCTCTGGGTCTTCGCCCGGACCGGCGTGCCGCACTGGGTCGTCGCGACGATGATCCCGCTCAACACCGCCCTGGTGGTGGCCCTCCAGATGCGGGTGGCCCGCCGGGTGGGCGGGCTGCGCTCGGGGGCCCGGCTGCTGGCCCTGGGGGCCGCCGTGATGAGCGCCAGCTTCGTGCTGATGGCCGTGCTGCCGGGGTTGGCGACGCCGGTGCAGATCGCGGTGCTGCTGCTCGCCGTGGTGGTCAACGCGCTGGGCGAGATCTACTGGGTCACCGGCAGTTACGAGTTGAGCTTCGGGCTGGCGCCGGCCGGATCGACCGGCCAGTACCTCGGCCTCTACTCGATGGGCGGTGGGCTCGGCCGGGCCGTCTCGCAGGCCCTGGTCAGCTACCTGTGCCTCTCCCTCGGGCTGCCCGGCTGGCTGCTCTTCGCCGGGCTGATCCTGCTGGCCGGACTGGCCGGACCCTACGCGGTGCCCCGGACCCGACGGCCCGACCGCCCGACCTGACGGCCTATAAGCGGACTTTTCCCCCACCGCATGCTGGACGCAACGGGCCATGGCACATTGCGTCCAACCGTCACCCCTCCCCCCGCCCCACCTTGGCTGACTAGCGTCGTTCGCGTACCCGCAGACGGAACCGAAGCCCTGAGGAAGAAGACATGCGCCTGATCGCCGCCGCCGCCGAGAACGCCACCGCCGCCAAGCGTGCCGCCCGGACCGCTGTGATGTCCCTCGCGGTCGCCGCGGCGGCCCTCGCGGTGGCGGCCGGCGTCTCGCTCGGCGGTGCGCAGCAGCCCGCCGCCCACACCAGCGCGGCAGTTGACACCGGCGTCGTCGCCCTGGACGTGACCTGGGGCCACTGAGCCCGGCAGCACCGGCTGGGCCGGGCTCGCCGGGCCCCGGAGAGCATCCGACCAGCGGCGTTACACTTCCGGATGCTTCTCCGCCCATGCGGGAGTCCGCCCGTCCCAGGAGGTACCGTGTTCGAGGCCCTCGGCCTGGACGCCGTGTCCGAGCAGGTCTACCGCGAGATGCTCGCGCATCCGCAGGACCGCCTGGACCAGCTGGCGGACCGCCTGGGCATCGACGGGGAGCAGCTGCTGAAGTCGCTGGAGCGGCTGAGCGCGCTCGCGCTGGTCGACCGCTCGCCCGAGGCCGACGAGTACCGGGTGCAGAGCCCGATCCGCAGCGTGGGGGTGCTGCTGGCCGGCCAGCAGCAGGAGCTGGCCCAGCTGCGGCGCCAGATCGAGGCCTCCCAGGCCGCCGCCACCCTGCTGCTCCACCAGTACACCGAGGTCTGCCGCGACGCGGAGACGGACTGGGAGGAGCTGACCGGCATCGCCGCGATCCGCTCGCGGCTGGCCGAGCTGAGCGCCCAGACCGAGCGGGAGATCATGACGCTGGCTCCCGGCGGCGCGCACACCGAGGAGGACCTGCTCGCCAGCCGCGCCCCGAACTCCCGGCTGCTGGAGCGCGGGGTGCAGGTCCGGACCGTCTACCTGGACAGCCTGCGCAACGACCAGCCGACGACCAACCACGTCCAGTGGCTGGCGGACCAGGGCGCCCGGGTCGGCACGGTGGCGGCCCTGCCGATCCGCATGGTGATCTTCGACCGGCGGACCGTCGTGCTGCCCACCGACACCGGCGACGCGGCCACCGGGGCGATGCTGATCCAGGGCAAGAGCACCGTCACCGCGCTCTGCGCGCTCTTCGACGAGATCTGGGCCCGGGCCACGCCCTGGACCCCGCACCAGGTCCGCACCGAGACCGGTCTGACCAACCAGGAGGCCGAGGCGCTGCGCCTGCTCGCCGGCGGCCTCACCGACGAGGCGATCGCTCGGCGGCTCGGCGTCTCCCACCGCACGGCCCGCCGGATCGTCGCCAACCTGATGACCGTCCTCGACGCCGGCAGTCGCTTCGAGGCCGGCGTCCACGCCGTGCAGGACGGCTGGCTGCCCGCTTCCCGGTGACCGCCGACCCCGGTGGCCGTCAGTAGAAGGCGCGGACCCGGGTGTCGATCAGCCGCGGCGCACGCTGCTCGGCGACGCAGGCCAGCGCCTCGCGGACGGCCACCGCGCCGAGGGCGCGGAAGGTGCGGTCGCAGCTGTCGGTGTAGTGCCAGAGCAGCGCGCGGACCACGGCCCGGGCGACCACCGGGGTGCCGCTGCGCGCGTCGGGGTGCCGGGGGTCGGCGGCGGCGAGCTCCAGCAGGACGCCCTCGGCCAGGGCCTGCTCGTATGCGGGGGCCGGGTCGGGTGTGAGGGGCCGGGTGAAGCCCATCGAGGTGCAGGCGAACGCGACCGCCGGCTCGGCACCGGCGGGCAGCGGCTCGAAGTCCAGCTCCACCCGTCCGAAGAGCGGCGCGCAGGCGCCGACGGGCTGCCGCGAGTGGACCCGCACCCCGCGCACGGCGTACGGCAGCGGCACCGCGGCAGGGCTGCTCACCGGGCGACCGGGCCGGTCGCCGCGGCCGGGCGGTCCAGCGCGTGCACGGTGATCGCCTTGCCGGCCAGCACGTCCTCGCGCAGCGGGGTGAAGCCGAGGCGGCGGGCCACCTCGGTGGAGGCGTCGTTGCCCTGGTGGATCATCGCGGTGATCCGCTCCAGACCGAGGTCGTGGAAGCCCCAGTGCAGCACGGCCCGGGCGGCCTCGGTGGCGTAGCCGTGGCCCCAGTGGGCCCGGGCCAGGGTCCAGCCGGCCTCGGTCTCGTCGAACTGCTGCCACCAGTTGAGCCCGCTGCGGCCGATCACCTCGCCGGTGGCGACGAGTTCGACGGCGCACAGGCCGTGGCCGCGGTGCTCCCACTGCTCCTCGATCGCGGCCAGTCGGGCGGCCGCCTGCTCCCGGGTGTAGCCGCCGACGAACCGGGCGACCTCGGGGTCGGCGTGCAGCTCCACCCACCAGTCGACGTCGGCGGTGCTCAGCGGGCGCAGGCGCAGGCGCGCGGTGGTGATCACCAGGCCACGGTAGGCCGTCCGGGTGCGAATCGGCAGGGAGTGACGGCTGCTCAGGCCCCGCTGGAGATACAGATCACATGATGCGAAAGACCGCTGTTCTGTTCTGCACGGCCGCCGCGCTGGCCTGTGCCACCCCCGCGCACGCCGACACGGTGTTGCAGCACCTCCCGTGGGCCTGCGAGGAGCCGTACTCCGGCTCGCTGGAGTGCGGCCCGCCGATGGAGATCCAGCCGGGCGGCTACCTCTGGGTCGGGGCGTACACCCCGGGGCCGAACATCTACACCGCCTTCGTCGGCGAGGGCGCCAACGCCGTGCAGGTGGGCTGGGGCGAGATGCAGGGCTCGAACGGGGCCTTCCGGCTCTACACCAACAACACCGGGCACCCGGTGCTGGTGCACGTCTTCGAGCACGCCGACGCGCCGGAGGACCGGTGCGGGACGGTCTTCGAGAGCGGCTACTACGAGTCGCGGATCTGAGCTGTTGATCCGGGTCGCCTTCAGCGACCGGTGAGGGGAAGTCGATCGGGTCGACTTCCCCTCACCGGCACGACGGGCCCGGTCAGCCGTGCAGGTAGACGATGCCGAGCTTGGTGAGCTGCCAGAGCTGGGCCGGGGCGCCGGAGTTCGCGGCCAGCTCGACGACCGGGTTGTTCTGGGCGTCGCGGTCGGCACTCACGGTGGCGACCATGCCGCTGCTCTGCGAGTCGGCGAGCTGGTACTGCCCGTTGCCGGCCGGCTCGACCAGCCAGTGCTGGTTGCCGCCGCCGTTGCAGCTCCACTGCTCCAGGCGGGTGCCGGCGGTGGTGGCCGCGCCGGTGGCGTCCAGGCACATGTTCCGGTTGCCGCTGAAGTCCAGTTCGTAGCTGCCGCCGGTCTTGGCCTCCAGCACGAAGGACTGGTTCAGGCCGCCGTCCGCCGGATAGCTGATGGCGAGCCTCCCGTCGGTGGTGTCGCCGTAGGTCCCGCCGCCGGAGAGGTCGAGCACCTGGCCGGTGGCCGCGTTGGTCAGCTGGTACCAGGCGCCGTCCTCGGGGACGTCGCCGAACGGCTGCCCCGGGCTCAGCGGCATGATCGTGGTGCCGTCGGCCTGGTCCAGGGTGCAGTACGCCTCCTGCTGGGCCGGCTCGCCGTAGAACTCGCCGAGGCAGGCGCCCTCACCCTTGTACCCGGCCACCCGCAGGTGGAAGGACTGCCGGATCTCGTTCTCGCAGAGCGAGAGGATGCCGATCGAGTCGTCGCAGCCGTTGCGGGTGTTCTCCGAGAGGTCGATCACGTCGCCGTTGGTGTACTCGTACGGCGAGGTGGTCCACTCCGCGCAGACCTCGTGGCCGTAGGAGACCCGGCGCTGGTCCAGGAACCGCACCCCCGGCACCGCCTCGGCGGCCTGCCGGAGCCCGTCGTCGAAGGTGGGCACCACCCAGTTGTGGCCCCAGGCCATGTCCTCCGGGAAGGCCGGGCAGCCCTGGGCGACCTTGGTCGCGTAGTCGTTGCTGCGGATGTCGGGGGTGAACGGGGTGAAGTACGACTGGGAGACCAGCTGGTACGACCCGTCGGCGTAGCCCGCGTTCCGCATGGTCTGGCGGATGTCGGTGAGCGCCGCCTCGACCTTCGGGATCACGTTGGCGACCCGCTGGCTGATCGCCGCACTGCCGATGGTGTCCCGGCAGCCGGTGGACTTCGGGATCGGGAAGTACTGGCCGAGGCAGCTCTCCATCAGCCCGCTGAAGTCGAGGTCGTCGTTGGCGCCGATCGTCACGACCACCATCTTGACGTCGTACTTGGCCGCGGTCTGGGCGAGTTGGGCGTCCTGTTTGGGTTCGCCGAAGTCGCCGCTGCCGCCGCCGGTGATCTTCGCCAGCGTCGGGTCGCTGACCAGGTCGCCGGTCTGGGCGCCGGAGCAGGCCAGGTCGATGCCGGTGATGCCGGCCAGGCCGGTGTCGAAGATCTCCGACTGCGGGTGCCGGTGGCAGTAGTCGGTGGGCCCGTCGGTGCCCGCGAAGTAGCCGTCGTTGGTGTCGGTGCCGGCGCCCTCGCCGGAGATGGCGCTGTCGCCGAGCGAGACGACGGCGCCGGGCAGCGCGGCCCGCGGGCTCGCGCCGGGGGTGCCGGTGGCGGCGCCGGCCTGCGGGGCGCCGACGGCCAGGCCGAGGGTGGCGACCAGCGCGGCGACGGCCAGCAGCGCGGTGGGGGGACCTGAGGTGTGTCGCCTGATCACGCATGACTCCTTGGTGGGGGTGGCGGAGCGGTGCGGTGAGCGGGTTCACATGGTAGGTACTGACAAGTAGTGCAACAAGGCTTGCGACAGAGGAACTTGAGGCACCCTCATGTCCGTCGGGGTCCAGGTCGCGGCGCCGACCGGGCATGCCGAAGCCGCCGCCGGTCGCCCCAGGAGGAGGGGACGGCCGACGGCGGCTCAGCGCGGAACGGCTCAGCCCTCGTTGGCGCAGGTGTTGCCGAAGGCCGGGTTCAGCGCACCGATCACGTCGACGCTGTTGCCGCAGACGTTGACCGGGATGTGGATCGGAACCTGGACCTGGTTGCCGGAGGCCACGCCGGGAGAACCCGCGGCGACGCCCTCGGCACCGGAGCTGGCCATGGCGGTACCGGCACCGGCAGCCACGAGGCCGGCCACGGCGGCGCCGACAGCGGCAGCCTTCTTGATGGTCATGTGAGTCTCCTAGTTGCTGAGCACGAAGCGTGCATGATCAGCAACGAGGCCCGGCCGCCGCGGTTGCGTGCGCGGACCGCCTATCACCCGTTCGTACGTATCCGGGACGCGCGAATCGCCGTCCCCGTTTCCAACGGCACCGCCGGTCGTTCTCCCACCGAAGCCGCTTCACCACGCAGCACCACGCAAGTCGCACCACCTACGCAACCGCAGGTTCCGCAGGATCCGTGCGTACCGCAGGAACAGCACGCAGATTCCGGGCGATCGCCCGCCTGAGTGATATTCGGCGGACGACCGGAACCTCTCGGCCGCCATTCCTGTTTTGCCCGATGGCCCGGGAAGAAGCACCCGACGAACCACCGGGAAATCAACGGAGGATTACCCCCATGCGCAAGTTCTCGAAGACCCTCGTGCTCACCACGGCCGCCGCGGGCCTGCTGCTCGGCGGTGCCGGTGTCGCCGCCGCCAGCGCGGGCGCCGAGGGCGTCGCCGCGCACTCCCCCGGTGTGCTGTCCGGCAACCTGCTCCAGGTGCCGGTCCACATCCCGGTCAACGTCTGCGGCAACACCGTCAACGTGATCGGCCTGCTGAACCCGGCGTTCGGCAACACCTGCGTCAACGCGGGCTGAGCCCACCCCACCCAGGGCTGATCGGCCCTTCCTGACCAAGGAGAATCCCATGCAGAACGCGAAGAAGCTCGCCGTACTCTCCAGCGCCGCCCTGGGCCTGGTGGTCGGCGGCGCCGGCGCGGCCTTCGCCAGCGCCGGTGCCGAGGGCGCCGCCGTCGGTTCCCCCGGCGTGCTGTCCGGCAACGAGGTGCAGGTTCCGGTCCACATCCCGGTCAACCTCTGCGGCAACACCGTCAACGTGATCGGCCTGCTGAACCCGGCCTTCGGCAACACCTGCGCGAACGTCGAGGAGCACCACGACGACGACTGCTGAGCACGGCTGAGCAGCGGAAGTCACGCACCCCACTGCCCCTCGGACCTCGCTGTCCGAGGGGCAGTGCCGTCTGGAAGGAGCCCTCGTTGAACCCGAAGACCACCGGCGCACTGCTGGCCTCGCTCGGCGCCGCGCTGCTGCTCGGCCCGGCGCCGGCCGCCGTCGCCGCGCCCGGCGCGCTGCACCTGCAGCCCACCGACGCCACTGCGGCCGCGAACTCGATCGGCTACCTCACCGGCCCGGTGAAGGACCTGACGGTCTACCCGTACGGCGGCACCGGCTTCGACCCGCTGAGCAACGGGGTCGCGGTGAAGCCCGACAACCCCGGAAGCCGCCCGATCAAGAGCACCTCACTGACCGACAAGCTGAGCAGCACCGGCGACGCCAAGGACCTGCCGGGCGTCGGCCTGCTGCTGCACGCGCTGCCGGGCTGAGCGGCCGGCCGACCCGGCAACGGCCTGAACGGCCCCGACCCGGCAGCGGCCCGACAGACCCCCGACAGGCCAAGGCCCGGTGCGTGAGTCCGCACCGGGCCGGTCCCGTCCGGAAACCGTCAACCCTGCGGCAGCAGGCCGGGCGCCTCCGCGGCCGCCGCACTGGTGGTGGTGAGCAGGTCCTGGACCTGCTGCACCAGCGAGGCGTCCTGCCGCGGACCGCCCAGCTCGGCCTTGGCGCCCGGCACCGCGGAGACCGCGGCCGGAATCAGGCGCGGGTCGAGGTCGCCCGACGCCAGCGAGCCGTCCGTCAGCTTCCCGTCCGCGCCCTCCACCATCTGCACCGGGTGGCCGAGGCCGACCGCCGGGCCGAACGCCCTCAGCTGGTCGTCGGCGGCGGCCAGGTTCAGGTTGCCGGGCTGCAGGCCGTCGGTGCCCGGCAGGGCCAGGCCCGTGTCCAGCCGCGGCCCGACCGTGCTGAAGTTCAGCGGCTGCACCACCTTGTCCGCCACCACGTCGTGCGGGCCCCGCTCCGCCGGCACCGGCGGCAGCACCGGCGAGGCCGGCACGCTGCCCTGCACCGCACCGCCCAGGCCGAGCATCGGCGCCGCCTGGCTGACCGTCTCCAGCGGAATCGCCATCGGCACGGACTTCTTCGCCAGCGCGTCCTCGACCGCCGCCACCTGGGACGGCGTCATCGGCGTCGCCGCGCTGGCCACGCCCTGGCCGACGACCGCCGAGGCCCCGACCGCCGCCAGCAGCGCCGCCCCGGTCCGCTTGGTGAGCTTCATCAGTGTTCCCTACCCGATCTTTTCGAGAGCTTCCGGACAGCCACCCCGCTGACGAATACAGCCGAGGCCAATCTGCCTCAACGACGCCTCGACGACGCGGGCACCGGGGCACGCGGGCTGTTTTACCCCAACGGAGTAGTAATCGGATTTCCAAAGGCCGCCGCGGAAGTCGGCGAAGAATTTTTCCGGGGAACCCGCGTAACTTTCCGCGCCGCCGCTCTTTGATATCCATGTCGCCGCAGACGACGGCTTGATCGCACGCGGATCAGCCGCCCCGGACTGCCGATAGGCCGGCCATGCCAGCCCGCAGAAAAGCAAATCAGAGAGGGAATTTCTCATGATCAAGAAGACGCTCGCCGCGGTCGGCATGGTCGCCGCCGCCGTCGCCGCTTCGGCCGCCCCGGCCGTGGCCATCGGCGACTCGGACGGCTCCGGCGCCTCGGTCCAGGGCAACGGCGGCACCAACTTCACCGGCACCATGGGCAACCACAGCCCGAACTTCCACTTCCTGGACAACCCCAACGTCTGCCTGCCCGAGGTCCACAACATCGCCGTCGCCGTCCTCGGCGTGGCGGTGCCGGTCGAGGTCCCGATCGCCAACAGCGGCGGCCACATGTACTGCACCCAGGGGCAGGGCACCCAGAGCACCGGCGACGGCGGCGTGTCCCACCTCGTCGGCTGACCTGCAGGCCGCACCATCAGAACCATCGGCAGCACCCGCACCACCAGCAAGTTCCACACCATCCACATCTTCTGAAGAAGCATCAGAGAGGAACCACCATGCTCAAGAAGTCCCTCGCCGCCGCCGGTATGGCTGCCGCCGCGCTGGCCATGACCGCTGCTCCCGCGCTGGCCATCGGTGACTCGGACGGCTCGGCCGCCTCCGTCCAGGGCAGCGGCGGCACCAACGCGACCGGGACCGTGGGTGACAAGAGCCCGAACTTCCACACCCTCGACAACCCGAACATCTGCCTGCCCGAGGTCCACAACATCGCGGTCGCGGTCATCGGTGTCGCGGTGCCGGTCGAGGTTCCGGTTCTGAACAACCAGCCGAAGCAGATCTGCAACGTGGGCCAGAACACCCAGAGCAGCGGCGACTCCGGCGTCAGCCACCTGATCGGCTGACCCTGGCGTGATCCCGGCCGCACGGCCGGGCACCCGCCCGGAGCCCGCTGACGGGCCCCACCTGACCCTCCGGAGCAGTACCTGACCCAAAGGAGCAGTACCAGCGGGGCCGGTGAGGACTCCTCCCGGCCCCGCTCTGGCCTTGCCACCTTCCGTACCCCGAGCAGTACACCGAGAGGAAACCACCATGCAGCGCACGCTGGGCCGGGCCGCGGCCGTCATCGCCGGCGCCATGATGATCGCCGGCATCGCCGCCCCGGCCTACGCCCACGTCTCCACCGGCGGCAACGGTGGCGGCGTGGTCAGCGCCGACCCGGTCTTCGCGGCCGGCTGGGGCGAGGGCTGGGCGAGCACCACCCACGTCCACACCGCAGCGGACGGTGCCCACTGGGCCACCGACGACGCCACCGGCGGCGAGGGCAGCCACCAGGTGGACATCGACGGCTGGAAGCACTGATCGCTGACGTCGGCACAGCAGTGAGGGGGGCGGCCCTTCCCCCCCCCCCTCACTG
>NZ_JBNQTI010000035.1:0-10591 GCF_050325825.1 Kitasatospora sp. LaBMicrA B282 | reverse complement strand
CTGCCTCCAGGTGCTCGCCGAGCTCGACGACCTCCCGGTCGACCACCCGGACGCGATCGCCGTGCGCCGGGCCGTCGCCGGCATCTTCCGCACCGTGAAGCAGCGCCGCCCCCCTCACTGCTGTGCCGACGTCAGCGGGCCAGCATCCGGGCGGCCTCGACGGCCCAGTAGGTGAGGATCTGCCCGGCCCCGGCCCGACGGATCGAGGTCAGGGTCTCCATGATCATCCGCTCCCGGTCGATCCAGCCGTTGGCGGCGGCCGCCTCGACCATCGCGTACTCGCCGGACACCTGGTACGCGGCCACCGGCACCGGGGAGGCGTCGGCGATCTGCCGCAGCACGTCCAGGTAGGCCATGGCGGGCTTGACCATCACCAGGTCGGCCCCCTCCGCCAGGTCCAGCTCCAGCTCGCGCAGCGACTCGCGGGCGTTGGCCGGGTCCTGCTGGTAGGTCTTCCGGTCGCCCTTCAGCGAGGAGCCGACCGCCTCGCGGAACGGGCCGTAGAACGCCGAGGCGTACTTGGCGGTGTAGGCGAGGATGCCCACGTCCTGGTGGCCGGCCGCGTCCAGCGCCGCGCGGACCACGCCGATCTGGCCGTCCATCATGCCCGAGGGCCCGACCAGGTGGACGCCCGCGTCCGCCTGCACCCGGGCCATCTCGGCGTACCGCTCCAGGGTGGCGTCGTTGTCCACCGAGCCGTCCGCGGCCAGCACCCCGCAGTGGCCGTGGTCGGTGTACTCGTCCAGGCAGAGGTCGGACATGATCACCACCTGGTCGCCGACCTCGGCCACCACGTCGCGGATCGCCCGCTGCAGGATGCCGTCCGGGTTGGTGCCCTCGCTGCCGACCGCGTCCTGCACCTCGGGCACGCCGAACAGCATCAGCCCGCCGACGCCCGCCTCGACCGCCTCGACGGCCGCCTTCCGCAGGGTGTCCCGGGTGTGCTGGAGCACGCCCGGCATGGAGCTCACCGGCACCGGCTCGCTGATCCCCTCGCGGACGAAGAGCGGCAGGATCAGCTCGGCCGGGTGCAGCCGGGTCTCCGCCACCAGCCGCCGCATCGCGGGGCTGTTGCGCAGCCGGCGGGGCCGGATGGACGGGAAGTCAGCCATGGTTCCTCCGTGGGAAGGTCAGCGTGCCTTGCGCCGGGAGCCCGGACGGCGCTCGCTGGGCCGGTAGACCGGCTCACCGGCCGAGGTGGCGGCGTCCCGGCGACCGGCGCCGAACTCGGCCAGCGCCTGGGCCAGCGCGGAGGCGGACGGCGCGGGGGCCATCACGTCCACCCGCAGCCCGTGCTCCTCGGCGGTCTTGGCGGTGGCCGGGCCGATGCAGGCGATGATCGTGACGTTGTGCGGCTTGCCGGCGATGCCGACCAGGTTGCGCACGGTCGAGGACGAGGTGAAGAGCACCGCGTCGAAGCCGCCGCCCTTGATCGCCTCCCGGGTCTCGGCCGGCGGCGGCGAGGCGCGCACCGTCCGGTAGGCGGTGACGTCGTCCACCTCCCAGCCGAGCTCGACCAGGCCGGCGACCAGGGTCTCGGTGGCGATGTCGGCGCGCGGCAGCAGCACCCGGTCGATCGGGTCGAAGACCGGGTCGTAGGGCGGCCAGTCCTCCAGCAGCCCGGCCGCCGACTGCTCGCCGCTGGGCACCAGGTCGGGCTTGACGCCGAAGTCGACCAGCGCCTTGGCGGTGGTCTCGCCGACCGCCGCGACCTTGATCCCGGCGAACGCCCGGGCGTCCAGGCCGTACTCCTCGAACTTCTCGCGCACCGCGCGCACCGCGTTGACCGAGGTGAAGGCGATCCACTCGTAGCGGCCGGTCACCAGGCCCTTGATCGCCCGCTCCATCTGCTGCGGGGTGCGCGGCGGCTCGACCGCGATGGTCGGCACCTCCTGCGGCACCGCGCCGTACGAGCGCAGCTGCTCGGACAGGCCGGTGGCCTGCTCCTTGGTGCGCGGCACCAGCACGTTCCAGCCGAACAGCGGCTTGGTCTCGAACCAGGAGTGCGAGTCGCGGTGCGCGACCTGCTCACCGACCACGGCTATGACCGAGGTGTTCGGGTCCACCGGGGCGGAGACCGGCGAGGGCAGCACCCGGGCGGCCTTCAGGTCGGCCGCGATGGTGCCCAGGGTGGAGGTGAAGGTGCGCTGCCGGGTGGTGGTGCCGGAGAGCGTGGCGCTCAGCGCGGCGTCCGGCTTGCGGCCGTTGGCGACCAGCGCGTTCGCGGTGGCCGGCAGCTGGCCGAGGGTGGTGCGCACCACCAGGGTGGTCTCCGGGACGCCCAGGTCCAGCACCGCGCCGGCCAGCAGCGCGCCGCCGTCCACGAAGCGCACGTCGGCGCCGTTGCTGCCGCGCAGCGGCACGCCCGCGTAGGCCGGCACGCCGACCGACTGGGCCACGCCCGGGATCACCTCGAAGGCGACCCCGGCCTTGGCGCAGAGCAGCATCTCCTCGGCGGCCCGGCCGTCCAGGCCCGGGTCGCCGTCCACCGTGCGGACCACGTGCTTGCCGCCGGCGACCGCGTCGGTGAGCAGCCGGCAGAGCGCGGCGGCGTCGAACTCGGTGCCCCCGGTGGGGCCGGAGGTGGCCACCTGGACGTGCTCCGGGCAGTGGCTGCGCACCGCCTCGGCGGTGAGCGGGTCGGCGACCAGGACGTCGGCCGAGGCCAGCACCTCGACCGCGCGCAGCGTCAGCAGACCGGGGTCGCCGGGGCCGGCACCGAGGAAGGTGCAGCGTCCGGAGCGGTCGGCGGTGTTGGTGGGGCTCATCAGACTCGCTCCCCCATCAGACCGGCCGCTCCGCTCTCCAGCAGCCGGGCGGCCAGCGCGTGGCCCAGGGCCCGCGCCTGCTGCTCGGCCGTCTCGTCGAACACGAGCGGGCCAGTGGTGGACATCGTCAGCAGGGTGGCGCCGTCGACCGTGCCGACAACACCCTCCAGCCGCAGTTCTCTCTCGTCGCTCACCTGAGCGAGCGCGGCCACCGGCGCGGAGCAGCCCGCCTCCAGCGCGGCCAGCAGGGCGCGCTCGGCGGCGACCGCGGCCCGGGTCGGGGCGTGGTCGAGCCGGCCGAGGGCGGCGACCAGCTCCGGGGCGTCGCTGCGGCACTCGATCGCCAGGGCGCCCTGGCCGGGGGCCGGGAGCATCAGCTCCGGGGCCAGGTGCTCGCTGATCTCGGCGGACCGGCCCAGCCGGTTGAGGCCGGCGGTGGCCAGCACCACGGCGTCCAGCTCGCCGGCGGTGACGAACCCGATCCGGGTGTCGACGTTGCCGCGGATCGGCACCGTCTCGATCGCCACGCCGCGCTCCGCGGCCCAGGCGTTGAGCTGGGCCATCCGGCGCGGCGAACCGGTGCCGATCCGGGCCGGGTCCGGGGCGCACTTCTCGGTCAGCGCCTCCAGCCCGAGGCCCTCGCGGGCCACCAGGGCGTCCCGGACGTCCTCGCGCTCGGGCACGGCGGCCAGCGCCAGGCCCTCGGGGGCCGCGGTCGGCAGGTCCTTGAGCGAGTGCACGGCGAAGTCGATCCGGCCGGCGAGCAGCGCGTCGCGCAGCGCCGAGACGAAGACCCCGGTGCCGCCGATCTGCGCCAGCTGCTCGCGCGAGGTGTCGCCGTAGGTGGTGATCTCCACCAGCTCGACCGGGCGGCCGGTGACCCGGCTCACCTCGCGGGCGACCATCCCCGACTGGGCCACGGCCAACGCGCTGCGCCGGGTGCCGAGCCGCAGCGGTATCGATTCGGCGTCCAACTGGCCCTGCTGGGTGCTCAGTTGACCATTCATAGCGTGATCATCCCGGTGGTGCTGGTGGTCGAGAGGGGGATACGGAGGAGGGGTCAACGGGCCGCTCCGCCCGCGAGACTACCGCCGGCCGGCTGCGCCTGCGGTCCGATCGGGGTGCCGGACACGGCGTGCACCGTACCCGGATCCAGGTCGAACAGCTCGCGCAGCGCCTCGGCGTAGGAGGCGCCGCCCGGTTCGGCGGCCAGCTGCTTGACCCGCACCGTGGGCGCGTGCAGCAGCTTGTCGACCACCCGGCGGACGGTCTGGGCGACCTCGGCGCGCGAGCGCTCGTCCAGGTCGGGCAGGCGGGCCTCCAGGCGGGCCAGCTCGGCGCCGACCACCTCGGAGGCCATGGCGCGCAGCGCCACCACGGTCGGCGCGATCCGGGCCGCCCGCTGGGCGGCGCCGAAGGCGGCGACCTCGTCGGCGACGATGCCGCTGACCGCGTCCACGTCGCCGGCCCCGGGCAGCGCCGCGTCCACCTGGGAGAGCGACTCCAGGTCGATCAGCAGCGCACCGGGCAGCTCGTGCACCGCGTGGTCGACGTCACGCGGCATCGCCAGGTCCAGGAAGGCCAGCGGCCCCCGCACCGACGACGTCGCCGTCCCGGTCCGGGCGGCGACCGCGGCGGCCACGTCGGCAGCCGGGATCACCACACCGGCCGAGCCGGTGCAGGAGATCACCAGGTCGACCTCGGCCAGCGCCCGCGGCACCTCGGCGAACGCCACCGTGCGGGCGCCCAGGGTGGCGGCCAGCCGCTCGGCGCGCTCGGCGGTGCGGTTGGCGATCACCAGGTCGGTCACCCCGGAGCGGGCCAGGGTGGCGGCGGCCAGCGAGCTCATCGAACCGGCGCCGACCACCAGGGCCCGCTTGCCGGCGATCTCGCCCGCCCCGGCGGCGACCTGCTCCAGCCCGAAGGTGACCAGCGACTGGCCGGCCTTGTCGATGCCGGTCTCGCTGTGGGCCCGCTTGCCGACCCGCAGCGCCTGCTGGAACAGCTCGTTCAGGCCGCGCCCGGCGGTGTGCTCCTCCTGGGCGCGGGCCAGCGCGTCGCGCAGCTGGCCGAGGATCTGGCCCTCGCCGACCACCATCGAGTCCAGGCCGCAGGCCACCGAGAAGATGTGGTGGACGGCACGGTCCTCGTAGTGCACGTAGAGGTGCGGGGTCAGCTCCTCCAGGTCCACGCCGCTGTGGTGGGCCAGCAGCAGCGAGAGCTCGGCGACACCGGCGTGGAACTTGTCCACGTCCGCGTAGAGCTCGATCCGGTTGCAGGTGTTGAGCAGCGCCGCCTCGGAGACCGTGGCCGTGGCGGCCGCGTCGTGCAGCAGGCGGGTGGGGGCCTCCCCGGTCAGCGCGGCGCGCTCCAGGAGGGTGACGGGTGCGGTGCGGTGGCTCAGGCCGACGACGAGCAGGCTCATGCGGGCATCACCGCACGGCGCTCGCCCTCCGGGTTGACCCGCTCGGCGCCCTTGGCCCGCGCGGGCGCCTCGGCGCCCTCCGCCTGCTGGGCCTTGCCCTTCTCGGCCTTCGCCTCCGGCTTGGCGCCGGTGGCGGCCCGGCGCAGCTTCGCCGCGGCCGCCCGGACCGGGTTGGAGCTGCGGGCCGGGGTCGCGGCGGTGCTGGGCAGCGGGGCCGGCTCGTCCTCGGGCTCGTCCTCCGGCTCCTCGCCGGCCTTGCGCTGCTCGTGGAAGGCCAGGATCTGGAGCTCTATCGAGAGGTCGACCTTGCGCACGTCCACGCCGTCCGGGACGGTCAGCACGGTCGGCGCGAAGTTCAGGATGCTGGTCACCCCGGCCTCGACCAGGCGGTCGCAGACCTGCTGGGCGGCGCCCGGCGGGGTGGTGATCACACCGATGGAGACCTGCTGGCTCTCCACGATGGACTCCAGTTCGTCCATGTGCCGCACCGGCAGTCCGGCGGCCGTGGAGCCGACCACCGCCGGGTCGGCGTCCAGCAGGGCCGCCACCCGGAAGCCGCGGGAGGCGAAGCCCCCGTAGTTGGCCAGTGCGTGGCCCAGGTTCCCGATCCCGACGATCACGACCGGCCAGTCCTGGGTGAGACCCAGCTCACGGGAGATCTGGTACACGAGGTACTCGACGTCGTAGCCGACGCCCCGGGTTCCGTACGAGCCCAGGTAGGAGAAGTCCTTGCGCAGCTTGGCGGAGTTCACCCCGGCCGCGGCCGCCAGTTCCTCGGATGAGACGGTGGGGACCGAACGCTCGGAGAGCGCGGTCAGCGCCCGCAGGTACAGCGGCAGCCGGGCCACGGTGGCCTCGGGGATGCCACGGGCGCGAGTCTGACGTCCCACAGGGGTGCGGCGCATGGAGCCTCCGTCGGCAGGGCTGGGGGGCGAGGATTTGGGGGTTGATCGGCCGATTGCCACGGTGCTCCTGTGGGTGAAGCTGGGCTTTGGCTGCCAGGCTATGCGTTTGTGAACGTGTGCACAAAGATGGTGTCCGATTTGTCCTGCCACAGTGACGCGCATCACGCCGCCCGCCGCCCCGGCCGAACCATCGTCGCCCACCGCTCGACGCCCGGCCAGGAGTTCGAGGCTACCGAGTCAGCGCGGCCCGCAGCCGGGCCTCGTCCACCCGCCAGAAGTCGTGCTGCCTGCCGTCGATCAGGGTCACCGGGATCTGCTCCCAGTAGGTCCGGTAGAGCTGTTCGTCCTGCAGGATGTCCAGCTCCTCGAAACCGGCCCCGAGCTCGCCGGTCACCTTGACGATCACCTCCCGGGCGGTCTCGCAGAGGTGGCAGTCGGGCTTGCCGATCAGGGTCACGGTGCGATCGGCGGGGTTCTTGGCACGGCGCAGCAGCGGAGTCACCGACCCATTGTGCGCCGTCGTGGCGCCACCGCCCGGCGCACCGGCGTTCACGATGGCTGACTATGCTCGTTGCCATGGCCGCGCTGCGAAGGCTCACCCAGGCAAGGCGTTCCCCCTCCGAGCGGGCCGCCCTGGCGGGCGAGGCCGCCGCCGACGCCGCCGAGCAGGCCCTGCGGCAGGCCGCACAGCCCACCGAGGCCGGGGCCGCCGGGGTCGAGCCCGCCGAGACCGCCGCCGCGGAGCGCGAGCCGGCCGGACCGCCGGTGGACCACCCGCACGGCGCCGCCTTCTTCGACTGCGACAACACGATCCTGCAGGGCGCGGCGGTCTTCTACCTCGGCGTCGGCCTCTACCGGCGCAACTTCTTCAGCCGGCTGGACGTGGCCAAGTTCGCCTGGCAGCAGGCCTGGTTCCGGCTGCACGGCACCGAGGACCCCGGCCACATCGCCGACGCCCAGCACACCGCGCTCTCGCTGGTGGCCGGCAAGCGGACCGCCGACCTGGAGGCGATCTGCGAGGAGATCTTCGAGGAGATCGTCGCCGCCAAGGTCTGGCCGGGCACCCGGGCGCTGGTGCAGATGCACCTGGACGCCGGACAGCGGGTCTGGCTGGTCACCGCGGCGCCGCAGGAGGTGGCCCGGATCATCGCCCGCCGGCTCGGCATGACCGGCGCGCTCGGCACCGTGGCCGAGGCGGTCGACGGCTGCTACACCGGCCGACTGGTCGGCGAGATGCTGCACGGCCCCGCCAAGGCGGAGGCGGTCAAGGCGCTGGCCCGGCGCGAGCAGTTGGACCTCGGGCGGTGCGCGGCCTACAGCGACTCGGCGAACGACATCCCGATGCTCTCGCTGGTCGGGCACCCCTTCGTGGTCAACCCCGACGGGCGGCTGCGCAAGTACGCCCGGGCGCACGGCTGGCGGGTGCAGGACTTCCGCACCGGGCGCAAGGCGGCCCGGATCGGGGTGCCCGCGGCGGTGCTGCTCGGCGCGGCGGCGGGCGCCGCGGTGGCCGGGGTCGCACTGCGCCGCAAGCGCCGCTGACGGCGCTCCTGACGCCGCAGCACACCCTCCGGCCGACCGATCCGCGATCCGACCGGCCGTCAGCACACCGGTCAGCAGCGGACTTTGCGCTGCCCGTGACACCGAACGCCGACTGACCGGTTCTGATCGATCGACCGGCCCGGAAAGTCTGGGATTGGCAAGCCTTCCGGCGGGGAACCCGGCCGCCCCACCTCGGAATCGGTCACAGTGTGCCGCCAAGTGCTCACCGCCAGCGCGCCAATCGGCGGTCCGTTCGGTCGGTTTCAGCTCATATACCACGTGAAGTGGATCCGAAACGACCACTTCCGCCACAGGGTGTAGCTGTCATTGCACAAAGCGTTATTCTCTCCTGGATGCACGCCCACCCCAGGTGTCCCCCCGACGGGGTGACGGGGAGTGTGCTCTCCGCGCAGGCGGAGGTGATCCGTCCACAGTTCTGCCTCTGGGAGTCCCGTGTACCCACCTGTCCGGAACGACGCGCCTGCTCCCTCCCGCCCGTCGCCGCCCGCCGTCATCCCCGCCGCGCGCAACCTGCGCCTGCTGCGCACGCTGCTCCGCGCCCAGTTGCAGCCGCTGACCGAGCTGGTCCGCGGCGAGCTGGCCGGGCCCGAACTGGTGCCGGCCGGCGGGGCGTTCGTCCCGGCCCCGGCCCGCACCGCGGGCCTGGCGCTGCGCTCCACCGCGGCCGGCCCGGCCGGCACCCGCAGCCGCGGCGCCGGCTCCCGCAGCCGCACCGGGACGCTGCCGCAGCAGGGCACCGAGGCCGAGCAGAACCCGATCATGGAGCTGGTCGAGCGGGCCCAGGCGGGCGAGAGCGAGGCCTTCGGGCGGCTCTACGACCACTACAGCGACACCGTGTACCGGTACATCTACTACCGGGTCGGCAGCCGGGCCACGGCCGAGGACCTGACCAGCGAGACCTTCCTGCGCGCACTGCGCCGGATCGGCACCTTCACCTGGCAGGGCCGGGACTTCGGCGCCTGGCTGGTGACCATCGCGCGCAACCTGGTCGCCGACCACTTCAAGTCCAGCCGGTTCCGGCTGGAGGTGACCACCGGGGAGATGCTCGACTCCAACGAGTGCGAGCGCAGCCCGGAGGACTCAGTGCTGGAGTCGCTCTCCAACGCGGCCCTGCTGGACGCGGTGCGCCGGCTCAACCCGCAGCAGCAGGAGTGCGTCACGCTCCGCTTCCTGCAAGGGCTTTCGGTCGCCGAGACGGCCCGGATCATGGGCAAGAACGAGGGCGCGATCAAGACGCTGCAGTACCGCGCCGTGCGCACCCTGGCCCGGCTGCTGCCGCCGGACGCCCGCTGACGGCTCGGACCCACCGACACCGGACGCCCACCGACGCCGACGGCACCGACGCCGACGGCGCGCCGCCGCGGCCGTTCGTCGTTGCGGCATCCGGCGGCAGCACCGTTCGGCCGCCGATCGCCGGCGGTCGGCCGGGCACGGCCCGGCCGAGGACGCCCGGCGGTGCCCGTCAGCCGGCGGTCAGGACGGCCGGGCTCGGGCGGGCCGCGGCGAACGGGTGCCCGAAGCCCCCGCCCGCAGGGGCAACCGACCACCGCCGAAGTCGAGTTGACCATAGCCGACGGCGGGTCACCACGAGGACCGTTCCCACACGTCCGGGTGAGAATGCGGTCACATGATCACTCGTGCGTAACCGACGGCCGGTACCGCTCGTTGCCCAGCGTGCAAACCCCCTCGGGTGCGTCGTGGTCAAGTCGAGCCACGCACAGTCACCCGAAGGAGTGGATTTGGCCCGCCGTGGCAACTGTCCGGCAGGCCGGGGAGTCGACAACGACGAAGGGAGGTGTGGCCCGTGACGGCAAACGTGCTGGAGCACCGGCGGGCGAAGGCCTTCGCCGAGGCGGTGGAGGCCCACCGGACGGGACAACCGGCGAACAGAGCGGCTCTCGGAGAGCTCCTCGACACGGCCGAGGCGCTCAGCGCACTGGCCGTGCCCGCCATGGACGCCGAGGTGAAGAGCGTCCAACGCGCCCGGCTGCTGGCCGCGTTCGAGCAGGCTTCGGCCGGTGGCCGGCGGCGCTGGGGGCGGCGGTTCGCGATCACCGGGCTGGTCGCCGGGGTGACCGTGAGCGGCTTCGCCGGGGTGGCCGCGGCCAGTTCGCAGGCCCTGCCCGGTGACACGCTCTACGGCATGAAGCGCGGCCTGGAGGGCCTGCGCCTGGACCTGGCGGGCTCCGACTCGGAGCGCGGCGAGCTGCTGCTCGACCAGGCCTCCACCCGGCTCGCCGAGGCCCGCGCGCTGGTCGGCACCGGCCGCCAGGGCCAGCTCAGCCAGAGCACCGTGGCGCGGCTCAACTCGGCGCTGCGGGACATGCACGCCGAGGCCGCCAAGGGCCGCGACCTGCTGCGCTCGGTCTACCAGGCGCACGGCTCGATCACCCCGCTGCAGAAGCTGGCCGACTTCACCGAGACCCAGGACGGCCACTGGAGCGCCCTGCAGTCGCACCTGCCGGCCCAGGTCACCCCCGTGGCCGAGCAGGTGGACCAGCTCTTCGGCGACTTCAACCAGGAGGTGGCCCAGGCCCACCTGGACCCGGCACCCGCCGCCGGCGGGGCCACCCCGGCCGCCTCCGACTCCCCGTCGACCGGCCAGGGTTCGAGCCCGAGCGGCCCGGCCGCGGGCGCGTCGAACCCCGGTTCCGGCCGCTCCGCCCCGGTGGCGCCCAGTGGCGCCGGTCGGGCCGGCGCGGGCCAGCCCTCGACCGGCGGCTCGCCCAGCCAGGGCGGCTCCGGCTCGGCACCGGCCGGCCCGCTCGGCGGCGGCAACCCGGTCAGCGGCCTGGTCAACGGCCTCACCGGCCCGCTCACCGGTTCCGGCACCGGCGCCGGGGCGGCCCCCGCCACACCGGCCCCCTCGGGCGGTGCCCCGGCGGCCGCGCCGGTTCCCGGCACCACCCCCGCCGCGGGCGCCGCGGCCG
>NZ_JBNQTI010000034.1:0-59324 GCF_050325825.1 Kitasatospora sp. LaBMicrA B282 | reverse complement strand
CCCGCGCGGTCCGGCAGGTCGGCCAGCGCCGGGCCGCGCCAGAGCGCCAGCGCCTCGCCCAGCTGCGCCGCGGCCGCGGCGGCGTCCCCGGCGGTCAGCGCCCGGCGGCCCTGCTCGGCCAGCTCCTGGAACCGGGCCAGGTCGCTCTGTCGACTCGTCAGCCAGTAGCCGCCGGGCCCGGATTCGACCTCCGCGCGACCGATGGTGCGGCGCAGCCGGCCGACCAGCGTCTGCAGCGCGGCGCCGGCGTCCTGCGGCAGCTCGCCGGCCCAGACCTCGGCCACCAGGGCCTCGGCCGGGACGGCCCGCCCGTGGCGCAGCACCAGCGCGGCCAGCAGGGCGCGCAGCCGGGCACCGCCGAGCGGGACCGGGGTGCCGTCGTCGTGGTGGGCGGTCGTGGTGCCGAGGATGCCGTAATGCACGGGGACCATTCTGCGGCCTGTCCGCACCGGCCCGTCCGCACCGGCGCCCCGCACCGGCCCTCCGCACCGCCGCACGGAACGGGCCCGGGGCTCGGGACGTTCACTTGTCGCCGGTGCGGGGCGCCCGGCATGATCGGTGGCGCCCGCCCGTTTCCGCCCGGTACCGCCCGGTCACCCCTGACGAAAGAACCCCTGACTCATGAGCTTCGCCACCGCACACCGCCCGAGCAGCGAGGAGCGCCGGATCAGCCCGGTGTTCTGGGTGCTCCTGGCGACCATGGGCACCTCGGGCTGGGCGGTGTGGAGCGGCTACGGCTCGACCGGCTTCGGGGTCTTCCTCTTCGTGGTCGCCGGCTGGATGGTCTCGCTCTGCCTGCACGAGTACGCGCACGCCCGCACCGCGCTGCACGGCGGCGACATCACGGTGGGCGCCAAGGGCTACCTGACGCTCAATCCGTTCAAGTACGCCAACTCGCTGATGAGCTTCGTACTGCCGGTGGTCTTCGTGGTGCTGGGCGGCATCGGCCTGCCCGGCGGCGCGGTCTTCATCGAGCGGCACCGGATCCACGGGCGGCTCAAGCACAGCCTGATCTCGGCCGCCGGCCCGCTGGTCAACCTGGCCTTCGCGGTGGTGCTGCTGGTCCCGGTGGGCGCCGGCTGGCTGGACGCCGCGCCCGGCACCGTGTCGGTGGACACCCTGGTCGGCGGCACCGAGACGGTCAGCGTGCTGCCGGCCGCGCTCTCCTTCCTGGGCGTGCTCCAGGTCAGTGCCGCACTGCTCAACCTGCTCCCGGTGCCCGGCCTGGACGGATACGGGATCATCGAGCCCTGGCTCTCGCTGAAGACCCGGCGCGCGGTCGAGCCGTTCGCGCCCTACGGCCTGATGGCGGTCTTCATCGTGCTCTGGCAGTCCCAGGTGAACGTCTGGTTCTTCGAGCTGGTGCACGACATCGTCAGCGCGTTCGGCGTGAGCGGCGACAACGCGAACCTGGGCGCGAGCCTGTTCCGCTTCTGGTCCAACTGATTCCGGTCCGACTGACGCGCACGAGCCCGGGCGCGCCCCGGGGCGACCGGGTCCGCGCCCTCAGCCCTGCTGCTCGGCGGCCTTCTCCTGCTTCTCCTTGCGCAGGTAGAACCAGGCGATGTTGCTGGACACGCCGGCCAACAGGACCCAGATCACACCCAGCCAGTTGCCCTCCACGAAGGAGACCACGGCGGCGGACACCGCAAGGACGAAGACGAGCGAGGCGTACAGGGCGTTGCGGGGCATGGCGGCCGGCTCCAGAAGGGTCGGGTGGGTCGTTCCGGGGGTCCATTCTCCCGGAGGGTCCGGGCCCACCCGCAGGCGGGTCGGCCCGGACCCCCGGTGTCGTCACCGGATCGTCACGCCATCGACACGTGGTGTCACGACGGGCGGGGCTCAGACGTCGGTGATCCGCAGGCCGGCGTGCGCCTTGTACCGGCGGTTGACCGAGATCAGGTTCGCCACCAGGGCCTCGACCTGGTGGGCGTTGCGCAGCCGGCCCGCGTAGACGCCGCGCATGCCGGGGATCCGGTCGCTCAGCGCCTGCACCACGTCGGTGGCGGCCCGCTGGTCGCCGAGCACCAGCACGTCGGTGTCGATCTCGGCGATCTCCCGGTCCTGCAGCAGCACCGCCGACAGGTGGTGGAAGGCCGCGGTCACCCGGGACCCGGGGAGCAGCGCGGCGGCCTGCTGGGCGGCGCTGCCCTCCTCGGGACGGATCGCGAAGGCGCCCTGCTTGTCGAAGCCCAGCGGGTTGACGCAGTCCACCACGATCTTGCCGGCCAGCGCGCCGGCCAGCGCGGCCAGCAGCTCGCCGTGCCCGTCCCAGGGCACCGCGACGATCACCACGTCGCTCTCCCGGGCGGTGGCCGCGTTGTCCGCGCCGCGCACCCCGAAGCCGATCTCGGCGGCGGCCGCCTCGGCGCGCTCCGCGCTGCGCGAGCCGATGATCACCTGCTGCCCGGCCTTGGCCAGCCGGTAGGCCAGCCCGCGGCCCTGGTCACCGGTGCCGCCGAGGACGCCGACCACCAGCTGGGAGACGTCGGGCAGCCGGGGCGCGTCGGGCAGCGCGGCACCGTCCGGCTGCGCGGCGCCGGGGTTCGCTGATTCGAGGGAAGTCATACCGAGATCCTGCCAAACCCGTCCGGGCGCCTCCATCCTGGCGCCATGGACGTGACGAGAGTGAGCGGCCTGCGCGAGTTGCTGGCCGGATCCCCGTTGCTGGACTCGACGGCCGCCTTCGCCGGCTCGCTGCGCCGCGCCGTGACCCGCCGCTCGGCCCGCGGCCTGCTGCTGGTCGGCAGCGCGGGGTACGAGCCATGGCACCTGGCCGCGCACCTGGACGACGAGGCGGCCTGGGCCGGCGTCCCCGAGCTGTCCCCGACCCTGGTCCGGCACCGGGCCACCGCCGCGGCCGGTGGGTCGGAGCGGCTGCGGCACGGGCTGCCCCGGCTGGCGGCGGCCGGGCGCGGCGAGACGGTCCTGGTGGTCACCCCGGAGCCGGCCCGGCCGGCGCTGCTGGAGCGGGTGGCGGACGCCCGCCGGGGCGGGGCGACCGTGCTCGCGCTGGCGGCGGGCGACCCGGAGCTGGGCCGGCTCGCGCACGAGAACCTGACCGTGGAGAGCCCGGAGGAGCCGGGGTTCGATCTGGTGCAGCACCTGGTGAGCGCGGCGGCCGGCGAGCGGCGTCCCGGGCGGCGGTCCGGACTGGCCCGGCTGGTCCGGCAGTTCTCCATGGAGCCGGTCAACCGCTGGTGACGGCGGGCCGGCCGCCCGGCGCTGCGTGGGCGAACCGGGCGGGCGCGGCGGGCGTTCCGGGCGGGCGCGACGGTCGGGCCGGGCGGACGTGCCGTTGCGGTGCCGGGCGGAAAATCCGTTGCGACGCAGGTCCGCGGCGGCGCAGGATGACGGTTCGTGAACGAGGACAGCCATACCGCCGCGGCCGCGGCCCGCACCCCCCTGCTCCGCCGGCTGACGCCGGACCTCACCCCGTTCCGCACCTCGGCGGACTTCCGGCTGCTCTGGGGCTCCGGCTGCATCTCCAGCTTCGGCAGCTTCCTCACCTACGTCGCGCTCCCGCTGCAGATCAAGGAGCTGACCGGCTCCTACCTCGCGGTCGGCTCGATCGGCGCGGTCGAGCTGCTGCCGCTGGTCGTCTGCGGCCTGTGGGGCGGCGCGCTGGCCGACGCGCTCGACCGGCGCAAGCTGGTGCTCGGCGCGGAGGCGGCGCTCGGGCTGCTCAGCGGCCTGCTGCTGCTCAACGCGCTGCTGCCGCACCCGCTGCTCTGGCCGCTCTACCTGGTCGCCGCGCTGGCCGCGGCGGTGGACGGACTGCAGCGTCCGGCCCTGGACACCCTGGTGCCGCGGGTCGTCGAGCACGGGCAGATGACCGCCGCGTTCGCGCTGATCTCGATCTACCGCAACACCAGCACCATCCTCGGTCCGGCGCTGGCCGGCGTGATCGTCGCGTACGCGGGCGGTCCGGGCACCGCCTACGGGCTCGACGTGCTCACCTTCGTCGCCTCGCTGCTGCTGCTCGTCCGGCTGCGCGCGGTGCCGCCGCCGACCGGGGCCGACAAGCCCTCCGTGGCGGCGATCGCGGCGGGGGTGCGGTACGCCTGGAGCCGCCCGGAGCTGCTCGGCACCTACGCGGTGGACATCGTGGCGATGCTCTTCGCCTTCCCGAACGCGATCTTCCCGTTCCTCGCCGACGACCTGCACGCCGACTGGGCCCTCGGGCTGATGTACGGCGCGACGGCGGTCGGCGCGCTGCTGGTCGGGGCCACCAGCGGGTGGGCCTCCGCGGTGCACCGGCACGGGCGGATGGTGCTGCTGGCCGCGCTCGGCTGGGGCGCGGCGATGACGGTGGCGGGGCTGGCCGGGAACGTCTGGCTGGTGCTGCTCTGCCTGGCGGCGGCCGGCGGCGCGGACATGATCAGCGGGATGGGCCGCTCGACCATGTGGAACCAGTCGATCCCGGACCGGCTGCGCGGCCGGCTGGCGGGGGTGGAGCTGCTCAGTTACTCGGTCGGCCCGAACCTGGGGCAGGTGCGGGCCGGTGGCACCGCCGCGCTGGTCGGGGTGCGCGGCTCGGTCTGGCTGGGCGGGCTGGCCTGCGTGCTGGGCGTGGGCGCGCTGGCCACGGCGCTGCCGGCGCTGCTCGCCTACGACGCGCGGACCGACCCGCACGTGGCGGCGGCCCGCGCGGAGCGCGAGGCGGCGACGGCGACCGCAGAGACGGCGGCGGCCGAGGCAGCCGCGGCAGCCGCCTGACCGGCGGGCCGACTCTCCGTCAGTCCTCCTCCGCGGCCGTGCCGTCGACCGTGCCGTCGGCCGGCCGGTCGTGCCAGCGCGGGTCGTTCTGCCACTCCTCGTTGCGCTCCCGGGCGGTGTCCAGCGCCCGCCCGGCCTCCTCGCGGGTGGCGTAGGGGCCCAGCCGGTCCTTGGCCGGGCACTCCGGACCCTCCTCGACCTTCTGGTGCTTGAGGCAGTAGTACCACTCCCCCGGCTTGCCCACCTGGTTCCGCTTGAACAGGGCCATCTGCTCCTCCTCGTCCGCCATCCCTGATCGTTCCCGGCGGCAGCCTCGCACACACAGCCGGGGCGCTGCGGGCCGCGAGCGCTAGACTCGCGGCCATGGCTCACCTCGTTCCCGGCACCCAGTCCCCCACGCGCAAGGTCCCGGCGCACATCGCCCGACCGGAGTACGTGGGCAAGCCCGCCCCGACCCCCTACACCGGGCCCGAGGTACAGGACGCCGAGACCGTGGAGAAGATGCGGATCGCCGGCCGGATCGCCGCGCAGGCGATGGCGGCGGCCGCCGAGCTGATCGCCCCCGGCGTGACGACCGATCAACTGGACGTGGTGGCCCACGAGTACATGTGCGACCACGGCGCCTACCCGTCCGACCTGGGCTACCGGGGCTTCCCCAAGTCGATCTGCACCTCGATCAACGAGGTGATCTGCCACGGCATCCCGGACTCGACCGTGCTGCAGGACGGCGACATCGTCAACATCGACGCCACCGCCTACATCCACGGCGTGCACGGCGACCTGAACGCCACCTACCTGGTCGGCGAGGTGGACGAGGAGTCCCGGCTGCTGGTCGAGCGGACCCGGGAGTCACTCGACCGGGCGATCAAGGCGGTCAAGCCGGGGCGGCAGATCAACGTGATCGGCCGGGTGATCGAGTCCTACGCCAAGCGCTTCGACTACGGCGTGGTGCGCGACTTCACCGGCCACGGGATCAACACCTCGTTCCACTCCGGCCTGATCATCCCGCACTACGACAGCGACCGGGCCACCCAGGTGATCAAGCCCGGGATGACCTTCACCATCGAGCCGATGCTGACCCTGGGCACCTACGACTACGAGATCTGGCCGGACGGCTGGACCGTGGTGACCAAGGACCGCAAGCGCACCGCCCAGTTCGAGCACACCCTGCTGGTCACGGCGGACGGCGCGGAGGTCCTCACCCTGCCGTAGCGCGGGGCAGCCCGCTGCCGTGCGGCGCGGGGCGGTGGCTGATTCGGCCGGTCAGCCGATCAGCCACTGCTCCTCGGCGACCGCGCCCACCTCGGTGCAGGCGTCGGTGAGCACGTCCAGCACCCGCAGCGGGTCCGGCAGCGGGTGCTCGGGGCCCACCAGCCAGCGCACCTGCGAGCCGTCGGGCAGCGCTGCCGGCGGCAGCAGCGTGTAGGAGCCGCGGCAGTGCCAACGCAGCCCCGGGTGCTCGGACATGGTGTCCGGGTTGGTGTCCAGCGCGCTCGACCACCACTCGTCCTCGTCCTCCGGCCGCCCGCGGGTGGCGGTGAAGAAGAGGTAGCGCTCCTCCCCGACAGCGGCGACCGGGCCGGCGACGCCGAGCGCGGTCAGCCGGTCCAGGGCCAGCCGGCCCGCCTCGGCGGGGACGTCGAGCACGTCGTGGGCGCGCCCGGTGGCGGTGATGAAGTTGGTCTGCGGGTCCCGGGAGAGCCAGCGGGTCAGCTGGTCGGCATCGGTGGTCGCCTGGGACTGCCAGGCGAAGGAGACCGGGTGCTGGGCGGGCGCCGGGCAGCCGACCCGGTCACAGGAGCAGCGGTAGCCGGCCGGATGGGCGGCCGGGGCGAGCGGGAAGCCGGCCCGCACCGCGGAGAGCAGCAGCTCCAGCCGGGCCGCGGGGGAAGTCGCGCCTGCGGTCGGCCCGGGGCGCTGTCGATCGCGTCGCTGCCACCACGCCGTCCACCTGCTGCTGGCTTCCATCGGGCCCCTTTCGCTCGCACGGCGTGCCCGGTACGGCACCGCCCTCGACGCAACTACGGACGCAAACGCCCGGAGCGGCCCGCGGCTTCCCGGGGTCGCCGGACCGGCCGGCGGACAGCGGCGGTCGGGGCGGATCGGGCAGGCGGACACGCGCCGTGCCCGGCCCCGCACGGGGCCGTCCGACCCGGGCCGGGCCCGAGGGCGTACTGAGCAGGATAAGGGAGCGTTCGGGCACTCCCGACCCGGGGGTGTTTGGGATCACCGCCCGATCGATGCGAAGCTGGTCGGATGAGGAGCGCGGAGACGGAATTCATCGGCGGGCCGCTGGACGGCCGCATCCTGCCGGTCTACCTGAATCCGTTCAACGCCGTGCCCAAGGTGTACAAGGTGCCGGTCCCCGCGCACGGCGAGGAGCCGGCCCGGACACTGGTGTACCGCCGGGCCAAGCGGCACAGCGCCAAGGGGCGGCCGCGCTGGGTCTACGAGTACGAGGCGACGGAGCAGGACCGCCTCCCGGGGCCGGAGCAGGACGGCGCCGCGGACGGCGGCGAACCCGGGACTCCCGAGCCGCCGTCGCCCGACGCCGCGTAGCGGCCGGGCCGCCGGGCCGCGACCGGCCTCACCCGATGCGCAGCGCTCGGCCTCCCCCGCCGCGTCGCGACCGGCCTCCCCCGCCGGGTGGCGCTCACGCCTCCTCGGCGAGGATCAGGTACAGCTTCTTGCGCGCCTCGACCAGGACCGCCAGGCCCTTGGTCCGCTGCTCCTCGGTGCCGGTGGCCATCACCTGGCGGATCGCGTGGTCCACCGAGGCCAGCGCCTGGCCGACCTCCTGCACCGCCTCCCAGTCGACCCCGCTGCCGGCCGCCTGCCAGGGCTCGGTCGAGCCCGACTCGGCCTCCGCGCGCCCGGTCTCGGTGAGCGTGAAGAGCCGCTTGCCGCCGGTCTCCTGAGCCACGATCAGGCCCTCCTCCTCCAGCAGCTGGAGGGTCGGGTAGACCGATCCCGGGCTGGGCCGCCAGGCGCCGCCGGTCCGCTCGCCGATCTCGGTGATCATCTCGTAGCCGTGCATCGGCCGCTCCTTGAGCAGCGCCAACAGCGAGGCGCGCACGTCGCCGCGCCGGGCCCGCCCGCCGTGCCGCCCGCGCATCCGCCCGCCGGGGCCGCCGAAGCCGCCGCGGAACGGGCCGCCGCCACCGAAGGGGCCGCCGCCGGGCGGGAAGGGCGGACCGAAGGCCGGCCGCTGCTGCTCGAACTCTCCGGGCACCCGGTCGAACCGCCGCCCGCCGTCGCGGTGGCCGCGGCCACCGCCGTACATCCGTTGCGTACGCATGGTGCGTACCGCCTTTCGTCCAATCGTGTCGTCGTCGCCGAAGCACTCACGAGGTTTCGCGAGCCATCTCCGTACGCTCTCGATGCTTCGACGATATATCGGTAACTGTCGCTCGTCAACGTTTTCCGAGCGCTTCCCGAGTCAGCGGCACGCCAGCCGCTACGGTGGCGGGCATGGCCGGTGACATGGATCTCCCGAAGCTGCTCGCTGACCTGCGCCCGGTGCTCAACCCGGGCCGGTT
Source organism: Kitasatospora sp. LaBMicrA B282 (assembly GCF_050325825.1). NCBI lineage: Bacteria > Bacillati > Actinomycetota > Actinomycetes > Kitasatosporales > Streptomycetaceae > Kitasatospora > Kitasatospora sp. LaBMicrA B282. The sequence goes on along the minus strand of NZ_JBNQTI010000034.1, from coordinate 51,066 downwards.
CGTCTACTGCACCTTCGCCGGGCGAGTGCCCGCAGGGCTGCGGCCCGTGGTGACGGTGGCCGAGGCCGAGGGGGTGACGGCCGTGGTCGACCAGGAGGAGGCCGACGCGCTCGGGCTCGGGTACGACTACGTGGCCGCCTGGATCACGCTGCGGATCCACTCCGCGCTGGCGACCGTGGGCCTGACCGCGGCGGTGGCCGGGCGGCTCACCGAGCACGGGATCAGCTGCAACGTGGTGGCGGGCTTCCACCACGACCACCTGTTCGTCCCCGCCGCCGAGGCGGAGCGCGCGCTGCGCGCGTTGGAGGAGCTGGCCGCGGAGCACCGCTGAGCCCGCCGCCGGTTGCGGGGCGGCGGGGGCAGGGTGCTGCCACCGGTCAGAGCCGGCGCAGCACCGTGACCTGGTCCGCGCTGAACACCACGGCGTAGTGCGCGCCCGGGTGCAGGGCGGCGGCGTAGCCGGGCAGGTCGGTGGGCCCGCCCTGCCAGCCGAGCGTGTCCACGCACAGGTACTGCGGCGCCACCTTGCTACCGCCCAACCAGTAGGCGTCGTCCCGGGCGGCCAGCCGGGCCAGTGGCGCTATCGAGGACTCCACCGTCACGTCCGCCGGGATCCGCCCGATCGCCGCGCGCAGCGCCTGGGCGTGCGTCCCGCCGCTCCAGGCGCCCGGGTCGGTCAGCCCGCCGAGCCCGACCGGCAGGCTCACCATGCAGGCCACCGCGATCGCCGGCACTGCGGGCACCAGCCCCTCGGCGTACCCCTTGAGCGCCGAGTGCTCGGCGGCCCGGATCCGGGCGATCGCGTCCACCATGGCGAGGAAGAGGATCGGCATCAGGGTCGCGTTGTAGTGCCAGTCCGGACCCCAGAACATCGGGTTGGACGAACCGAAGCGCCAGGCCAGGGTGGGCAGCGCGAGCACCACCAGCGGTGAGCGCAGCGCCAGGAAGCCGACGATGCCGAACAGCCAGCCGACCGTCTTCCACACCGTCAGCCGGGTGAACGGACCGCTGATCACCTGCCAGAGCTTGGGATGGGTGCCGCCCGGCAGCTTGGACCAGTAGTCGAACTGGTGGGTCGGGTTGAAGTGCGGGACCAGCACCAGCATGGTCAGCGCCGTGAAGGCCACCCCGAAGACGACCAGCACCGCGCCGGAGTACCAGCGGCGCGCCCGCAGCACCAGCACCACGCCGAGCGCCGCCGCGGTCAGCCCGAGGTCCTCCTTGACCAGCACCAGCGGCAGCGCCCACCAGGCCGCCCGGTCCCAGTCGCGCAGCAGCAGGTACCGGCAGACCAGGGCGAGCAGCGGCACCGCGAAGGCGATCTCGTGGAACTCCGCGTCGATCGCCCGCTGCAGCCCCCAGGAGAGCCCGTACCCGATGCCGATCAGCATCCCGCTGGTGGTCGAGCCGAGCACCCGCTCGGCGGTGTCCGAGACCACGCCGACCGACCAGGCGAACAGCGCCGCCTGTGCGACCAGCAGCGTGGCCGCCGACGGGACCAGCCAGTAGAACGGCGCCAGCACGGCCAGGATCGGCGACCAGTGGTCACCCAGCTCGTTGAAGCCGGGTCCCTTTATCGACACGATCGGCGCCTTGAGGTGCGCGTAGCCCTTGACCGCCTCGGTGAAGATGCCGAGGTCCCAGGAGGGCGAGCCGAAGCGGTCGTAGCGGACCAGGGCGAGCAGGCTGTAGGCGCCCAGGAACATCACGGCCAGGCCGATGTGCGGCGCGCTCTCGGCCAGCCAGCCGGTGCCGGCCCGGCGGGCCCGGTGCGCCCGCCCGGCCGCGGCCCGCGCCACCCGGCCCCAGGCGGGGACGCGCTGGATCGGGATCGCGCTCTCGCGTGTCTCGGTCATCCCGACCCCCTCCGGTCGCTGGTGCGGCTGCGCGGTCTCCGTGCCGGCTGCCCGGGCCCGGCGTTCGGTGCCGGCGTTCCGTGCCGGCTGTGCGATGTCTGTACGAATGAGGAACGGTATCGCGCCACCGCTCGAACACCACACAGAACCCGGCCGGTTGCCCCCACCGTCCACCGCCCGGAGCACCCTGGAGGAGACGCCCGCCGGTCCGACGTGACCCGAGAGACACCCCCTAGGCTGGTCGCCATGCCGTCCTCGCCGTCGTCGACGCCCGCCGCGTCCCTGCCCGACACGCTCCGGATCGTCTCCCGCTCCTCCCCCATGGCGCTCGCCCAGGTCGAACGGTTCCGCGCCGAACTGGCCGTCCTGCACCCGGGAATCGTCACCACCGTGGTCCCGGTCACCACCGAGGGCGACCGCTGGCCCGGGGCGCTGTCCGCGCTCGGCGGCAAGGGCGCGTTCACCAAGGAGGTGGACGCGGCGCTGCTGGCCGGCCGGGCCGACGTCGCCGTGCACTGCGTCAAGGACGTCCCCGCCGACCGCCCGCTGCCCGCCGGCACCGTCTTCGCGGCCGTGCTGCGCCGCGACGACCTGCGCGACGCGCTGGTCCACCCCGACGGGCTGACCCTCGATCAGCTCCCGGCCGGCACCCGGATCGGCACCTCCTCGGTGCGCCGGATCGCCCAGCTGGCCGTCAGCCACCCGCACCTGGTGTGCGCCCCGCTGCGCGGCAACGCCAACAGCCGCCTGGCGAAACTGGCCGCCGGCGAGGTCGACGCCCTGCTGCTGGCCGCCTCCGGGCTGGCCCGGATCGGCGAGCAGGACCGGATCAGCGAGGTGCTGAGCCTGGAGGCGCTCTGCCCGCCGATCGGCGCCGGGGTGCTCGCGCTGCAGTGCCGGGAGGACGACACCGCCACCATCGACGCGGTGCGCGGCCTCAACCACGAGGCCACCTGGCGCGAGATGACCGCCGAGCGGATGTTCCTGCACGTGCTCCAGGGCCACTGCAACAGCCCGATCGCCGGCTACGCACGGGCCGAGCGGGACGGCCGCCTGTCGCTGCGCGGCCGGGTCTTCACCCCCGACGGCAAGACGGTGCTGGACGCCCACGAGTGGGCCGGCCCGCTGGACCCGGCGACGCTGGGCACCTCGGTCGCGGTGGCGCTGCTGCGACAGGGGGCGCGGGAGCTGATCGACAGCATCCCGCACTAGGGGGGCGGGGGCGCTCCGGCCCGGGCTCAGTCGCCGGTCGGGTCCGGGCTCACTCGCCGGTCGGGTCCGGGCTCACTGACCACACCACCTCGGGCTCACTCGCCCTCGCGGCGGCTCTCCTCGGCGGACTCGGCCACGCCCGCCTCGTGGCCGGCCGCGTAGACCCGGCGGACGAAGTCGGCGGCCTGGTCCTGCGTCAGGTCGTCGGTCATGGTCATCAACTCGTCGGTGAAGCGGATCAACCAGTGCTGTCGGTGCGTCATGCACCCCATGACACACCGTCAGCCACGGGCCCGCGCGCGGTGTCACCCGTTCGGGGGTTCGAGCCCCGAACGGCTCGCGGATCCGCCAGACTGACCGCCACGTGCGCCGGCGGCGCCCCGCGCAGCGGAGCCGCCCGGCCGAGGAGCGAGGAGCAGCCGATGGCGATGGCCCAGCACATCCACGACACCCTGACCGCCTACCTGGCCCGCCACCCCGAGGAAGCGACCGAGCTGGCCCCCGCGCTGGCGCTGGCCGCCGACCCGGCCACCGAGCTGGCGGAACGCTTCACCGTCAGCACCGCGGTGCGCGGCCCCGCCGACGAGGTCCTCTACCTGCGCCACCGCGCCCAGGAGGCCTGGCTGCTACCCGGCGGCCACCTCGATCCGGCCGACCCCTCGCTGCTCGCCGCCGCCGAACGCGAGCTGGCGGAGGAGACCGGCATCGACACGGCGGTGCCGGCCGCCGCGCTGCCGGTCGAGTTCTTCCGGTACACCAGCCGGTTCTCCGGCCGCACCGCCTATCACGCGCGGTTCGCCCACACGGTGGCCACCCGACCCGACTGCCGGCTCCAGGAGTCCGAGGTCACGGCCGCCCGCTGGGTGCCGCTGGCGGAGCTCCCGGACCCCCGACTGCGCGAACGACTGCGCGGCGCCTGCGGGGGCTGACCTGGGCGGCCGGGTCTGCCGGGTCGGCCGAGTCGGGACCTGCGCGGCAGTCGCCGGTTACCGCTACCGAGACCCCGGCCGACCCGCGCCGAGCCCCGACTCCAGCGCGTCGAAGGCCTGCGTCACCGCCGCACTGACGGAGCGCCCGATCAGCTCGGCCGGCTCGCCCGCCACGATCCGGCGGCGGATCTCCGCGACCGCCGCCCGGTACGCCCCCGCGATCGCGCCCGCCAGCAGCCGCGGCAGCGGATCGGCCGGGTCCGCACCGCTCGCCTCGGCCAGCGCCGGCGCCAGCGCCGCCTCCGCCCGTTCGGCGATCTCCCGACCGCGCGCCTGGAGCGCCGGGCTGTCCGCGACCACCTGCCAGAAGGCCTTCGCCGCGGGGTTCAGGCCGAGGGTCGGCTCGCCCGCCGCGAGTCCGGCCAGCAGGTCCGCCCGGACCGCCGCCAGCGGCGAGCAGCCGGGCGGGCGGGTGCGGACCACGGTGGCCAGCCGGGCCTCCACCTCGGCCTGCCGGTCGTAGAAGAGGTCCTCCTTGGTCGGGAAGTAGTTGAACGCCGTGTTCACCGAGACCCCGGCCGCCCGGGCCACCTCGGCGACCGTCACCCGGTCGAAGCCGCGCTCGACGAAGAGGCCCATCGCGGTGTCGGCGAGGGCGGCCCTGGTCTGCTGCTTCTTCTCTTCGCGGAGTCCCACGGGCTCATCCTAGGTTGCCGTCACAGCATCATGGAGTCACTTTAATTTTGGTGTCACACCAAAATTATCGGCTAGGGTGCCGCCATGGCCTTCCCCTTCTTCTCCGCATCCCGCCCCGCCTTCCCGTTCGGTATCTACCCGGGCGCCCTACTCGGCAGCGACACCGGTTACGTCCAGCCGGTCCGCCCCGACGAGCCGACCGCGATCGGCGCGGCACTCCAGCGGCTCCAGGGTCCGGCCGAACCGCTGCTGGTGCGCGCCTACCGCTCGTTCCCGGCAGGCGTGCTGCCCGACACCCCGGCCGAACCGCTGCGGCTGCTCGGCGGAGAACGTCGACTCGACCTGGTGCTCTGCTACCGGGAACCGGCGCCGCACCCGGACGCTCCCCTCGACCGGTGGCTGGACCACATCCGCGCCGCCGTAGGTGAGTTGGGGCCGCACCTGGCGGCGGTCCAGGTCTGCGAGGAGCCCAACGTGGACCTGCCCCCGGTGGACGGCAGCATCCCCGGCGTCCGCCGCGCCCTGGTGCAGGGGGTGGTCGCGGCCAAGGAGGCGGCGACCTCGGCCGGACTGGACCTCGCGGTGGGATTCAACGCGGCACCGAGCTTCGACCCGGCGGACACCTTCTGGCGCGAGCTGGGCGAACTGGCCGACGCCGAGCCGCGGTTCCGCCGCTCGCTCGACTACGTGGGGGTGGACTTCTTCCCCGACGTCTTCCGGCCGATCCCGCCCGGGCAACTGGCCGCCGCGGTCACCGGCGTGCTCACCCACCTGCGCACCAGCAGCCTCGCCCAGGCGGGCATCGGCCCCGACGTGCCGCTCCGGATCTGCGAACACGGCTGGCCCACCGGCCCCGGACGGTCCGAGCAGCGGCAGGCCGAGGTGCTGGCGGAGGTGGTCCGCACCGTGATCGGCCTGCGGACGGAGCCGAACCTCGGCGGGTACTCCTGCTTCGCGCTGCGCGATGCGAACAGCGCGGGCGAGGGCCGCTTCGACCGGTTCGGGCTGCTGCACGACGACTACACGCCGAAGCCCGCCTTCGACACCTACCGGCAGCTGATCGCCGAGTTCGGCCGCCGGTCGGGATAGGGTCGGTCGTTCCACGGGGGAACAGGGGAATCACCATGGCACGCGCACGAGTCCTGCTGCTGGACGCCGCACCCGGCGACCTGCTCGACCGGGAGCTGGGCCGACTGCTCGCTCACGGTCTCGCACCCACCCTCAACCTGCGCCGAGTACCCGCCGAGGAGCGGGCGGCGGTGCGCACGAGCTGGGACGGCCGGGTGGCGTTCACCGAGTTCGACGCCTTCGACCAGGCCGCCCTGACCGCCGCGACGGTGGCCGGCGGGGTCGGGTTCGACGCACTGAAGTCCCGCTCCGGGCCACCGCTGCGGGCCGCCTTCCTGGCCGCCGCGACCGACCCGGCCCTGGACCGCCCGCTGCGGGTGATCGGGCGGGCGGGCGCCGGAACCGACCACGTCGAGCTGCCGGCCGCCGGCGCCCACGGGGTCACCGTCACCCACACCCCCGGCAGCAACGCCGCCGGGGTCGCCGAGTTCGCGCTGGCCCAGCTACTGGCCCTGACCCGCCGGCTCGCCGAGCACAACACGACCTCGCACCAGGGCAGTTGGCCAGGCTCGGTGCCACCGGCCCGGGAACTCTCAGAGCTGACCCTGGGCATCGTCGGGCTGGGCCGGACCGGCCGCGCGCTGGCGAGCCGGGCCGAGGCGCTCGGCATGACCGTCCGCGGCATCGGGCGGGACGGCGACCTGCGCCGACTGTTGACCACCTGCCAGGTGATCTCCCTGCACCTGCCGCTCACCGCCGGCACCCGCGGACTGATCGGGCGGGCCGAGCTGTCCCTGCTGCAGCCCGGCGCACTGCTGCTGAACACCGCCCGCGGCGGCATCGTCGACGAGCAGGCCCTCGCCGACGCGCTGCGCGACCCCACCCACCCGCTCGCCGCCGCGGCCGTGGACACCTTCGAGCACGAGCACGCCGCCTTCGCCTCACCCCTCTTCGGCCTGCCGAACGCGCTGCTCACCCCGCACGTGGCAGGCATGACCCGGACCGCAATGGCCGAGGCCGCCCTACGCTGCGCCGACCACCTGGCGGCTTTGCTGGCCGGACACGCGAACGGGGTCCCGACGGTCGCCTCTGCCGCCTGCTGACTCAGCGCACCCCGCACAGCCACAGCACCGCGGCGGTGGCCGCCGCCAGCACCACCACCCCGACCGGCCGGGCCACCCCGGCCGGTGAGTGCCCGGTGAAGAGCGCGGTGGTGGCGACCAGGGCGGCCGCCAGCACCACGGCCGCGGTCTGCACCAGCCACACGACCCGCGCGGACACGTTCAGCCGGCTGCGCAACAGCGGACCGGCCAGCCGGAGCGCGTAGGTGCCGGCCGCCAGGCTCAGTGCGCCGGCGAGCAGTTCGGGACGGCCGGTCACCGCACGTCTCCTGTCTCGGGCACGGGCGCTGCCCCCACCCACGATCACAGCGGGATCGCCAGCCCCAACAACCCCAACAGCACTGGCAACCCGGCGGACAGCGCGTTCACCAACAACCCCGCCAACACCGCGGCCACCAGGCTCCCCCCGGGCCCCACGATCCCGACGAACAGGAACTCCGACGCCCCGGCCACCACCAACGTCGCCATCACCACCGGCAACCACAGCGGAAACCCCCGGCCACCGCGATCGCCCCGTACGACACCCCGATCACCCCGACCGCCAGCCACACCAAGGCGATGTCCCGCAGCAGCGCCCGCTCCAACTTCCCCCGTATCGCAAGCATGATCCGCACAGTACAGACGGCGAAGGCCCTCCGATCCGCCGGCCGGCGGATCAGAGGGCTTTCCCTCGGCTGAGCGACGGACGAGTCGGCCTGTACCGCGTCGAACTGTGCGACAAGCATCGAGTCGTCCCACGCCTCGACGACATCGGGGTCCGCGTCGCTCAGCAATCCCAGCCGAAGACCGGCGCGCCGCAGGTCCGCCATGCACTCCGGCACCGTCGTATCGGTGTGCAGCCTCGTCGGGGCCAGCCGCCGCAGCGTCGACTCCACCCTCGGCACGTGCGCGACCGGTGCTCCACAGACTGCGGCGAGGTGTTCGGCGATCGCGGTAGTGGTACGCAACGTCCCGTCGCGCCAGCTTCGCCAACTCTCCTTGAGGGCGCGGTCGGCGCTTCGCTCCGACACGTCCAGGGCGGCGGCGATCTCTCGTACCGCCCGTTCCCGCTCATGGCTGTCCGGTGCCGGGACCAGGGTGCCGAAGAGGTCCAGGATCACAGCGGTGAGCTGGATGGGACTGTTCATCACTCTCCCTCCACCATCTGTTCGGTGATGGATGGAAGCCTGCTTCCCCGGACCTCATCTCCACGAGGTCCGCGCGTCGCACCCCCGTCGAATCCATGCCGAACAGTGCCCTCCGGCACCGAGGTCGACCATCGACGGGGAGTCACCGGCCGGTGTCGCACTCGTGCTGAACTCCTGGTGAACCGTTGCCCGTACAGCCGGGGCTCGTCCGCCATACGCTGCTAGCGTCATCACTACCAATCACGGGGGCTTGTCTGGGGACTGTGCAGCGCTGGTCAGGCCGGGAGGCCAAGGCTCTGCGTGGAGCGTTGCGGATGTCCGTTCGTGCCTTCGCGGCCCACCTCGGGGCCAGTGATCGGACGGTCTCCAAGTGGGAGGCCGGCGGGGAGCACATGTTCCCCGTGCCCGACTCGCAGGCGATGCTCGACACGGTCCTCGACCGAGCGGACCCGGACGTCATGGAACGCTTCCGAGACCTCTTGGACGGGCCAGACCGACGGCGGGCACCCGACGCGGGAAGTTACGTCTTCGCACCACCTCCGGAGCACGGCTTGGTCCACAGAACCGAAGACTTCGACAGCGTCGTCGCCTGCTGACCGAGGCGAGCGGCGCCGGGACCGGCACGGTCCTCGGCGTGTGCGGCCCCGGCGGATTCGGCAAGACAACCCTCGTCACCCAGCTCTGCGGCGACCTGCGGGTGCAGGAGCTCTTCCCCGAGATCCTCTGGGTCGAGACAGGGCGGTCCGCCAGTTCTGCCGAGTCCTGGCCGACCGCTCACTGATCAGCGCGTACCTGGCCGACCGGCAGGCGGTGGTCCTCCACGACGTCTTCCGCTCCTACCTGAAGCACCTCGTCGGAGACCGGTGGACGGCCCTGCACCGCTCACTGATCGGCTCCTACCGACACTCCGCCGACAGCGACTGGTCACAACTCCCCGCGCAGCACGCCTACATGTGGCAGCAACTGCCCTACCACCTCCATGAGGCGGGGCTCGACGACGAGCTCGTCGACCTGCTCTCCTCCACCTCGTACGTGGCGAGCAAAGCCTCGATCGTCGGCAGCCAGTCGCTGGCCGCCGATGCCGAGATCCTCCGGTCCGCTGACGCCCGGCAGGCCGAGCCCCGCCCCAAGCTCCAGGACTGGCTCCGGGCCGGCGTCCTGACCAGCGCCGGCTACCTGCTGCACGGACTGCGGACACCACAGGATATGGAAGCGACGCTCACTCTCGCCCTCGTCCGCGCCGGCGATCCTCCACCCGCTAACGCCACAGACGGTGACAACCAGTCAGGTCTCCTGAATTGCTGGGCACGACCCGCCCGTCCGGAGGAAGCGGTCACGGGCCACGTGGGTGCGGTCGTCTCGGTCACGACCGCAGCGGGACTGGTCGCCTCCGGCGGCGAGGACGGCACCGTCCGCGTCTGGGACTTCGCGTCGAACGAACTGCTCCACGCCTTCCACGCGCACACGGGCTGGGTGTTCACCACGGCGCTGACGAACGACGGCGAGACGCTGGCCTCAGCGGGCGAGGACGGCCTGATCCGCCTCTGGCACCCGCGCACAGGCAAGGCCCTCGGCACCCTCACCGGCCACGAGCGCCGGATCCGGGGCCTCAGCTTCACCCTGGACGGCCGGCGCCTGCTCTCGGCTGCCGAGGACGGGCAGGTGCACGTCTGGGACATCGACCGACTGACGCTCAGTCACAGCATGTCGGCCTGCGGGACACCGTTGTGGACGGTCTCCGTCGACGCTGCGGCAAGGATCGTGGCCACCGCGGGCGAGGACGAGTTCGTCCGCCTCTACGACCTGCCGACCGGTGCGCTCCACGACGAGAAGGCAGGCCACCGGGACTGGGTCCGGACCGTGGCCGTCTCCCCCGCCGGGTCGCTCCTCGCTTCGGGCTCCGGCGACCGCTCCGTCGTGCTCTGGGACACCAGTGCCGGAAGGCTCAACCAAGTCCGGCGAGTGGACGGCCTCCCTGCCCGGGTGCGGTCGGTGCTCGTCGACGGCACGTCGGACACCCTGGTCGCGGCGACCGAGGACGCCGTCATCCGTGCTTTCGACTCCAGCGGACCGGTGGGCGAGATCCGGCTTCCTCCCGGCGTCGACTGGGTGCGGGGTCTGGCCGGCACTACGGACTCCACGGTCATCGCCGGCTGCGAGGACGGCGCCATCCGAGTGTGGTCGAAGTCGAAGCCCGGCGGGCTCCGGGTTCTCGCCAACGGCTCGAACACGGTCTGGTCGACCTCCATCACGGCCGACGGCACGCTCGGAGTAGTCGGGCACGGCGACGGCCGGATCGAGCTGCTGGACCTTCCCACTGCCACGCCGCGCCGCGAACTCCGTGGTGGAGCGGGCCGAGTCTGGTCCGCAGCCACCGGTGGCAAGTACGTCGCAGCCGCCTGTGGAGACGGTTCGGTCCACGTCTGGTCCCTCGACGACGAGGACTGGTCGCTGCGGCTGAACGAGGACGTCGAGCGGAGCTGGGGAGTCGCGCTTCCCCGGGCTGGCACGCGGCTCGCGGCCAGCACCGGGGACGGCCGCGTCCGGTGCTGGGACCTGCCCAGCGGGACGTTGCGGTGGGAGCTGCAGGCGCATGCCGGTCGCGTCCGGTCGCTGGCCTTCGACGCGGGTGGCAGCCTGCTCGCGGTGAGTGGCGGCGACGGCACCGTGTACCTCTGGGACGCTGACACCGGCCGGCACCTGAGCAGGTTCGTGAACTCCGGCGGCTGGGCGCGGCCGATCGCGGTCGACGCGGCCGGTACCCGTCTCGCGGTGGGCTCCGGCACGGGCGAGATCCACATCTGCGATGTCCGCACCGAGCAGTTCATCGGACATCTGGCCGGCCATGCGGGCCGGATCCTCATGGTCGCGTTCACCGACGACCATGATCGACTAGTGTCGGCAGCGGCCGACGGGACGGTCCGGGCCTGGTCACTCGGCCGGCAGCGCCAGCTCGCCGAGGTCCGTGTCGACGCGACGCTCAACTGCGCTGCGGCCGACCCCGGCACGGGCCGCGTACTCGTCGGCAGCGCATCCGGCCCAGCCTCGCTGCGGCTGAACCACACCACACCCGCCGACGACCAGTTCGACGCCGACCCGCTCCCGGGCTCCGGCGACAGCCGACGAGGAGAAGGACGAGCCTGACCGTGGCCCCCGCCAACACCGCACCCATGATTCTGAGCGGCACCCCCGGCTCCTTCGCCTGGGGCGTCTTCCACGAGCGGCACCCCAAGCTCATCCGGCAGGTGCTCGATGCCCTGCCGTACGAGCCGAAGACACAGGACGCCGTCGAGCAGCTGCTGGCCGAGAGCACCGACGGGGTACTGGAACCGCTGAACGAGAGCGCACACGACCACCAGCAGTGGGCGCGGTGGGGCGAGGGCCTCTTCGGCCGCCCGTGGGCCGAGGCTCCCTTCCTGTGGGCCGAGAGCTACTTCTACCGCCGACTGCTCGAAGCCACCGGCTACTTCCGCCCCGGGCCCTGGCAGGGCATCGACCCGTTCACCCCGTTCAAGAACGCCGAACTGACCGGGGCAGCCGTCGAGGACGAACTCGCGGCCCTCGACGACCTGCCGCTCCTTCCCGCCGGCCAACGCGGCGAGGCACTGCTCGCCTCCGCGCTCTGGGGCAACCGCGCCGACCTCAGCTTCCAGATCACCGCTTCGGCCGAAGGAGAGGCCCAGCACACTGCCCTCCTCGCGGACGACAGCCCGCTACTCTGGTCCGCGCTCGACGGCGCGAGCGGCTCCCGGGTCTGCCTCCTCGCGGACAACGCCGGACGGGAGCTGCTGCCCGACCTCGTCCTGCTCGACCACCTCCTGGCGACCGGCCTCGCCGCCGAGGCCGTCCTCTACGTGAAGCCGTTCCCCTACTACGTGTCGGACGCGACTACCGCCGACGTCCTGGCCACGATCAACCGTCTAGTCGCCGGGCCGCGGAGCGAAGCCCAGCTGATCGGCCGCCGGCTCTGGCAGGCCATCAGCACCGGCGCCCTGAAGGCCCGCACGCACCAGTTCTTCTGCGCGCCGCTCCCGTTCCACGAGATGCCCGCCGACCTGCGCGCCGAACTCTCCGGGGCCGCCCTGACCATCGTCAAGGGTGACCTCAACTACCGGCGGCTCGTTGGGGACCAGCTCTGGGACGCCAGCGATCCGTTCGCCGAGCGGGCAGGCCACTTCCCGTCCCCGGCGGCGGCCCTGCGCACCCTGAAGTCGGACGTCATCGTCGGCCTCGACCAGCCGGTGGTCGCACGCCTGGGCGCCACCGGAGAACCCTGGCGCACCAGCGGCACCTACGGCCTCATCCAGGTGCACGCCGCGACACAGCACTGAGCGCCGCCGAGGAACATCGATGCCCTGCCACGGTCAGCCCCTGACCGTCGCGGGACTCGTTCTTCCCGGTGAACCCCCCAGGGTGTCGCGCCGACGGTGATCCCGACGCAGGCAGCGAGAGTCGCATGCTGGTCACGCTGCCCGAGTGGGCCCGGCAACCGCCGGGGTGTGACGCCCGGCCGTGCAGCCGGCCCACACCGCCACACAGCTCCGGGCGGCCCCTCAGCACGAGAGCCGGGAACCACGACGTGCCGACCAGTTCGCAGGACCAGGACGGCCGTCACGGATCGTCCGAGGGGATCCGCCGGTTCTACGACCGCCTCGCCCATGGGGAGGCCGAGCGCCTGGTCAAGGACATCCCGGGGCGCGTCTCATTAGAGGTGCATCGGCGCTTCCTCCGTCGGCACATCCGTCCCGGCTGGCGGGCGCTGGAGGTCGGCGCCGGCCCGGGGCGGTTCACCGTCGAACTCGCTGCGCTCGGCGCCAGTGTCGTCGTCAGCGACCTCTCCCCCGTGCAGCTCGCCCTGAACACCGAGTTCGTTACTGCCGCCGGAGCCGAGCACGCCGTGGAACGGCGCGAGGAACTCGACGTCCGCGACCTCTCCCGGTACACCGACGACTCCTTCGACGCTGTCCTCGCCTTCGGCGGACCGCTCTCCTACGTCTTCGAAGCCGAGCAGACGGCGATGAACGGGCTCGTCCGGGTGACGCGCCCCGGCGGGCTGGTCCTGGCATCCGTCATGTCACGGTGGGGCACCTGGCGCGCCCACCTCCCCGGCGTTCTAGCGCTTGAGGAGCAGCACGGAACGGCAATGGGTGGCCTGGTGCTCGCCACCGGCGACCTTCGCCACGTCCCCGAGCTGGAACACGTCTGCCGGATGTTCACCTGGCAGGAGGTCGCGGACCTGGTCGACGCCGCCGACGCCCGCCTCGTCGACAGCTCGGCCAGCAACTGGGCCAGCCTCCAGCACGCCGGCAGCCTGACAGCCCTGGAACAGGATCAACTGCGATGGCAGCGCTTCCTGGACCACGAAGCCACGGCATGCGCCGCTCCGGGCTCCCGCGACGGCGGCACACACATCATCTTCGCCGCCGAGCCCCCGCACTGCCGCAGGTGAGCGCTCTGCGGAAATGTGAGGTGCCCCGGCTTGTGGACACAAGGGAGACGGTGCCGCCGACGCGGTGTGCGCGCGACACCGCCTTCGCCGAGCACGCCTCCCAACTACTGATCGGCAACGTGCCACGAACGATTGCGACCTTCCGCAACCTGGTCAGCGGCGCCCTGAAATGAACCGGCGTCACCAACATCGCCACCGCCCTCCGCCACAACGCCCAAGTCCCGCGACGCCTGCTCAGGCTGCGGCGGAGCTGGACGGCGGCCCTTCGCCTGCCAGTAGGTCGGTGGCGCTGAGGGCCTGCTGGGCGGCGTCTCTGGGGAGGAACCGACTGGCCTTGCCGTTCCAGGTAATGACAAGTTCGTCGCGAGCGCGGGTGGCGGCAACGAAGAGGAGGGATCGGGCACGCTGCTCTTCTTGGCGGTAACGCTGGGGGTTGCTCAGGCGATGGGTCTCGATCCGCTGGTGCGGCACCTGTCCGTCGCTGACGCTGGTGAGGAACACCCGCTGGAATTCGAGGCCCTTGAAGCGGTGCATGGTTCCGATCCGTACGCCCTCAGGGCTTCGTGGGCCGTCCTTGCCCAGTTGCGTGGCCGGGATGGAGAACGGTGGATGGGCCAGGGTCAGCGCCATCTGAGTTGCCGAAGCGCCGTCGGGAACGCTGATGGCCATCGCCTCGTATGGAGTGCCGTACTGGTCGTGGCGTTCCTTGATGAGGGTGGCCACGGTCCGCATCTCGGTCTGCCAGTCGGGTGCCCGGTAGAGCTGCGGGGCTAGGCCGGAGAGCACCGAGCGGTAGCCATCGAGGGTGTCGATGCCATCGTCGAGGTCGTCGAAGGTCTCGCCGGTGATCAGGCCGTGGGCGCTGCCGAGGATCTGGCGCGTGGTGCGGTAGTTCAGCGTCAGGCGGCGTGAGGCGCGGCCTGGGGTCTTGATGCCGAGCTGGCCCAGGACTACCTGGTGGGAGTAGATGCGCTGGTGGGCGTCGCCGACGAGGAAGATGTCGTTCGATCCGGGCCGGACCATGGCGCGCAGCATCCGCCAGTGGGAGGAGGAGAGGTCCTGGGCCTCGTCGATGACAATGTGCTTGTAACGGGGCTTGAGCCACATTCCGCTGCCGGCCTCGCGGTGGACGAGGTCCAGGCCGCCGTGTTCCTCCTTGTACTGCGCCTGGGCCTCGACGCGGGACATCCGGTGTTCCTCTGTGCGGGCGGCCTGGTCGGCGATCTGCGCGTAGGTGGTCTGGAGCGGCGGTTCTGCGAGCTTGGTCTGGTACGCCTCGACCAGGGCCCAGACGCGTGCGCGCTGGGAGCGCTGGAATTGGCCGCGCCCCTTGCGTGGGGCACGCATGTACTGCGCGCAGGTGCCGCAGCCCTGGGCGAGGATGACGTGCCTCCACTCCGAGTCGAGGAACTCCACGTCGAACTCATACTCGCCTGCCTCGGTGCACACGGTGTGCCACAGGTTCAGTGCCGTCTCGTCGTCGATCGGCCGCCCCAGGCGCACGCTCGGCTGCTCCTCGACGACCTCGCGGGCGAGCTGGTCGACGGACTTGACGTCGACGCGCCGCAGCAGTTCGGGGCCGCCGAGGAGCTGGAGGCGGTGCCGTAGGTCGGCGGCGAGGTTGGTGTTGTAAGTGGTCAGCAGAACAGGGCGGGTGTGGCCCGGTTGTAGTTGGTCGACGAGGTGGCGCACACGGTGCAGGGCGACGACGGTCTTGCCGGTGCCGGGGCCTCCGGTGACCTTTGCCGACCCCTTGAAGGTAGCGGTGGCCAAGCGCTGCTGTTCGGGGTGCAGGAACAGCCGCCAGGCGTCGAAGCTGGATCCGAGCGCGTCGAGGACGGCGGCGTCCTCGGTGCTGACCTGAGAGACAGGGCGACGGGCTGCCTGGGCCCAGTCGTGGGGGTCGACCTGCTCGTCGGCCTTCCACTGGCTGGTGATGTGCTGGCGCACGTTGTCGGGGTCCATGCCGCCGTGAAGGGCGAGTAGGACGTCCTTGGTGAGCTCAGGAAGATTGTGAGCGAGTAGGGCGTCGAGCTGATGTGCGTCCGTGAGCTTGCGAAGTGCGGGAAGCAGGGAGGCGATGACGCCGAGGCTGGTGAGCGTGGCGTCGTCGAAGCGCGCGAAGAGTCGTACCGGCAGATTTAGGGTCGGCTGCGACGGCGAGTCCGGCTCCTGAGCCGCCGCTGGTTCGGGGCGTTCGGGCAGGGCGACGACGTTGGCACTAACCTCGGCCTGGTCAACGAGCTCGATGCCGCCGGAGACCGGGTTGATGTCGACGGTCAGGCGCGTGAGCTCGTCGTGCGCAAGGGAGCCTTCGCGCAGGGCGAGAACGGTGAGGCGGTTCTCCTCAGTCTCCAGGAGCAGCGCCATGCGGGTGCTGTCGAGCACAGCCGTGCACAGCTGGCCGTTGTCGCCGGCCGCGCGCAACGGGAGCAGGCGCAGCGCACGGTTGGTGCGGTCGGCGCGTAGTCGGCGAACGAAGTCGCCGAGGGCGTCCTTGGCGTCGCGTCCCAGTCGGCGGATGTCCTGGTGGGCCTGGGGTGAGACGGTGACCTGGGTGCTGATCTTGTTCACCGTCCACCTCCGGACGTGGGGGTGGGCTCGGTCGGCTCGCTGAGCAGGGTGAGGAGTTCGTCGATCGTCCAGTCGCCCGGTGCGCGCACGTTCCAGCCCGCGCTGCGGCACTGGTCCATGTAGGCGTGGTCGTCGGCGTCCTCGGCCAGGACTACGCCGATCCTGTGATCGGGCCAGGCGAGCTCGATGGGCCGCTCGACGCCGACGATGTCCAGGCCTGCCCGGGCTACCGGGGCACCCTTGCGATCGGCGAGCAGGCGCGCAAGGGCGCCGACGTCGGGGTCGCCCGTGTAGGACAGTTCCTTGAGGACGATCTGCCACAAGCCACGTTCCAGCTCGGTTTGCGTCTGGTCGGCGGCCGCCGGTCCAGGTTCGGGCTCGGCCGGGGGTGCGAAGGTCAGACCGGTGCCGGGGTTGTTGTCGCGCAACGCGGCCAGTAGCCCGGTGGCCTGGTCCGCAGCTGCAGCGCTGGATACCGCAGCCAGCAGTCCGGCGTCGAAGGCGTCGAGGCCGGAGCGGGCGAGTTGCAAGCCGTCAGCGCGTCCCGTGCCGATCGGGTCGAGGAACTGCAGCAGGTTGCCCCAGCAGAGCCATGCCTTCCAGCGGCGGCGGTGTTCGGCGCGATCGCCGTCCACCGCCTGGGTGCGGTCATCCAGGACGGCCAGGCCGCTCCAGCGCAGTCCCTTCGACCGGTCCGCGATCAAGGTGAGCGGGAGACCGGAGGCGTCGCGGACCGCGATCAGTTTGAGGCCGTTGCCGGTGACGGGTGGCCGGGTCTCGTCTCGCAGCGCGGCCTCTATCCAGGGCGTGGCCGCGGCGGGCTGGGAGTCCACGGCGTCGCCGGGGCGGACCCCGTACAGGAGCCCGCCCACGGCGTGGACGGCGAGGTCCTGCCAACGTGCCAGGTCAGGGTTCCGCAGGAATCCCAGGAGTGAGGGGATGGCTCCGGCGTAGACCAGTTCGTCGAGCTCGAGTGGGTCGCGCCTCGCCTTGCGCCACTGCGCGCGGACCTTGCCACCAGGGCTGGCGTCGCTCGCGGTGTCGTACGGGGGCCAGGCGGCGTCGGCGGCAGGCCCGGCGATCACTGCGGCAAGGGGGTTGACGGGGGCGTCGACGTCGTCGGGGCGGGGCTTCGTCGCGCCGCGGAGGCTCTGTTCCCAGGCCATGACGTCATCCCAGGTGATCTGCCACACCAGGGTGCCGTCCGCGCGCAGTCGGGCGCGCTTCGCGGCGTCGTCCGCGATGCGGTTTGTCTTCGAGGAGGCGTGCCAGCGGTAGCCGTCGAGGTAGATCGCGACCGCTAGCGGCGGGGCTCCGTCGCCCGTCGTGTCGCCGGCCACCGGGCGCAGCAACAGGTCGGGGCGTGTGGCGTGCTCGGGCAAGTACTTCTGGGCTACGAGCTCCCAGTGGACGGACGGGCCCGCCGGGTCGCCTCGGTGCAGCGTGAACTGCTTGCCGGCGCGTCCGGTTGGTGTCTCGTCGTGCCTCGGGACGGCGTGGTTGTCGGGATCGGCGAGCCAGCGGTCGAGGGCTTCGATGAAGCGGCGTTCCAGGTCACTCTCAGCCTGGTTGGCGAACCGCTGCCGTGCTTCGCCGGTCCCTTCCTTCCGGACGCTCCAGCGGCTGTGGCCGTCAGGGCCGAGGAGCTCGTCGAGCATCCACAGAGCTTCCTGGCGGTCCAGCAGTCGGTAGTCGCGCTGGGGGGCATGGCCGAGCAGGCACAGATGGCAGGCGCGGCGTTGCCCCTCCGCACAGGGGCACGTGCGCAGGGCCTGCTGGGCGGCGGCGAGGACAGCTCGGAATTCCTCGCCGTCAGCGTCGGCCAAGCGCTGCAGGTAGCCGGTGCCTCCGGCGAGGGCGTCGTACAGGACGAGGTAGTGGCGGGTCAGGTCGGTGTCGCGGTCGGGTTCGGTGCTGGTCGTGGAGCGGATGTGGGCGGGGTCGCCGCCGTAGCGCAGGCCGATGCCCAGATGCAGGGCAGCGGAGAAGGAGGCCAGGCGTTCATGGACTTGGAGGGTGGCCGCAGGCAGCAAGATACGCAGGGCCTCGGTGCGGTGCTCGGTGGCAGTGATGACGCGCCGGTCATCGGGCTGCTGGGGGTGGCTGCGGCTGCGGGTGGGGCACCAGGGGCGATGGTGGGCCAGGTCAGGGCGTCCGGCCAAGGATTCGCTGAGAACTTCCTGAACAGGCGCATTGCCTGGCTCGCGCTCGGTCGCTCCTCCGCACATCGGGCACACGGTGAAGCCCGTGACCGTGACAGGTTGCCCGGCAAACGCGGTGTCAGGTCGGCGCCCATACTTGGCCGGCCCGAGGTTGAAGCGCCGGATGACGGCCTCGCGGACGTGGTCCACACCGAAGGTGGCCTTGGTGTGCCGCCAGGTCTCCTTGATCGCGGCGGGGTCGACGTCGACGGCGGTCGCGATGGTGTAGACGCCGCTGCGGCGGCTGTCGTGGTCGTCGATGATCCGGGCGTCGTCGCGCTTGTCACGGGAGGTGACCTTGCGGGGCACGATCACGGCCTGCAGGGCTGCCCGCCCGCCGATGCCGGTACCGGTGCAACGCGGGCACGCGGAGGTGTTGCTCTCGGCGTCGCGGGTTCGCACATATCCACAGTCCTGGCATACCCGCCAGATCTGTACGCCTTCCGAGGTGCCGCTCTCGGAGCGGCGGGAGCGCGGGCCGAGGTCGAAGCCGTCGATCTCGTGCCGGTAGCCGCGTACGTAGTAGGCGTTGCCGGGCGCGAGTTCGGTGAGCGCGGCCTCGGCGGGGCGCTTATAGGTACGTAGATCGGTGCGCCACCGGGCTTTCGAGGTCGCCTGGTCGTTTTCGGCGTCGGAGTTCCGTTGCTTACGGGCGGGCTCCTTGTGGCTGAGGGTGGCCTCCAAGTGCACGCCGTCTTCGACGAGGCTGTAGTTGGGCAGCAGGCCCTGCTCGACCAGAAAGCTCTGCGCGCTGGCCTGGCCGAGCTCGTCCAGACGGCGGCTGACACCAGCAGCTTCGCGCTCAAGGTTGCGCTTCTCGCGGGCCTCGTCCTCGACGTTCTCCTGGAGCTTGTCGGCTGCCTCGTTGATCATCGCGCGGCGGTCCAGCAGTTCGGCGCGCTCCGCCTCCCAAGCGTCCTCGGCCTTCGTGAGCGCGACCTGCAGGCCGGCCTCGGCGTATCGGCGCAGGGCCTTGCGGGCGTCGCGGGACACGCCGGCGTCGAGGACGCCGTCGATGTCGGGAAAGAGACAGAGGAACTCCTCGACCAAGTCCATCCGCCCGGCTACCGCCTTGCCGAAGGTCTTGAGCCAGCCCGTGCGGCCGAACAGCGCGGTGACCCGGTCAGGCAACGGCAGGACGCCCTCGATTCGGCCCCGGGCCGTGAGGTCGACCAGGTGGGCGGTGTACTGGCGACGCAGCAGCTCCACCGCGGAGAGGAAACACCCAGGGGGCAGGATGCGCCCGGCAATGAGCTGGCGCGGATCGGCGAGGTGGTAGAGGGCACGCGGACTGGTGTCTGCGATGCTCACCATCAGCGCGTTGCCGGTCGAACGCCCGGCACGGCCCACCCGCTGGACGTATCCCGCAGTGGATGACGGCAGGGAGGCAAGAATAACCGCCTCCAACTGGCCGATGTCGATCCCGAGTTCCAAGGTCGGCGTGCAGGACAGCACGTTGGGGTCGGTGTGGCGGCCGTTGCCCTGCCGGAAGCCCTTCTCGACGGCTTCGCGCTCCTTGCGGGTCAACGCACCGGTGTGCTCGGCGGCGACCACGCTGTAGGGCTCGGACTCCCGATACAGCCGACGGTAGTAGTCGGAGCGGAAGTCCCGCGCCGCGCGCCCCTCTGCGCTGGACGAGGGCATCACCAGTGCGCCCTCGCAGCGCTTAAGGGGGCAAGGCAGTCCCTGCCACACCGGAACCCGGCCCGGGTGGACGGTCTGCGTCCACCCGCACTCGGGGCAGGTCACAGCTGCCTTGGCGGTCTGGCTGTCGTCCAGCGGACGCACCCGGACATGACCAGCCGTCAACCCATACACTCCGTGCACTTGGTTCTGGCCACCCGACCGCGCATCGCCAGTACGCCGGTGCGCGAGCGCTTCGATGTCCGGTTCGGCCAGCAGCGGTACCAGATCGGCCAGGTAGGCGGCAGCCTCAGTGTGGTCCAGCCCGAGACAGCGGTGGGTGAAGTCGGCGTACCAGCTGTCCTTGGAGTCGGCCCGCTCGAAGTCGGTACGCCCCAAGCGGGAACCCACCAGCAGGAACGACGGCGCGTCAGAGCCTAGTCCGAAAGCAGGCATGCCCTCGGGGCGGCCGGTCCAGACGGGGTAGCGGGTGCGGCCCTCCTCGTCGACGTAGGTGTGCAGCCAGGCGTGCTGGATGCCACCGCTCTGCCGCAGATGCTCCAGCAGGCCACGGACGTAGCCTTCGAAGCGGCGGTCGCGGTCGATCCCGGCCGGCGGCAGCGGATGCTTCATCGCCACAGCGGCCGGGTCGTCGACCCCCTCCAGGACCTGGCGGCGGTCCAGATGCACCTGAAGCAGCGACTCAGCGGTCTTCGCTGCCCGAGCCGGGTCCTTGACGTAGACCTCGGCAGCGACGGTCCGAGTGAGCTCAAGAGTGCGGCCCATCCGGGAGTACAGTCCGAACTCCAGAAGGGTGTTGAACGCCAAGCGCTCACCGACCAACGTCCAGGTGCTGGCGGGGATGCGCTTCTTCTTGTCCAGCAGCCGTGCCACTCGGTCCACGTCATGCAGATCCGGCGGGACAACGGATGCCAGCAGATTCTCCTCAGGCACGGCGGCGCGACTCACGAGCGAGGCGATCAACTCGTTGAGCGGTAGGCCGTTCTCGCGGTAGTCGTCCGTGTCCAGCGCGCGCCACCGCAACTGCTCGTGGATCAGGGAGCGCAGTGAGAACTTCCAGGCCCGGCTCGCCACGAACCCGGCCCGGTGCGCGGCGTCCTGCACGGAGTCGTTGAAGATCAGAGTTCGACGACGATCCTGCCCCTTCGGATCCTTACTGGGCAGCTCACCACCGGTGAACAGCTGGGTCACGACCACGGAAGCCAGCGGAGCGACACCGGCGCCCAGGAAGCGGATGCCCTGCGCCTGGCCGCAAGCCGGGCAGCGTTCGTTCTTCGAGTAGTCGTCGGCCTCAGGATTGTCGTACCAGGCGAGGACGTAGACGCCGTTCTCCGGCGCGGTCGCGATCCGCCCGCCACCGAGCAAGACCTCGTCCGGGTCGATGCGGCGCAGCGCCTCGCCGTTGTTCTCCAGTACCAGGACAGTCGCGTCATGACTGGCTGCTCTGCGTCCCCGGCGCTCACGCTGTTGCAGGATGGCCCGCGCCTGCTCGGCCGCCTCGGCCGGCGTCGCGGACACCAACGCCCGCACCCGTGCCTTGATCGGACCGTCCGCGGCGCTGCGCCGGTAGATCTCGTCGGGATCACTGATCAGCGCAGCGGGGTTGCGCTCCGGGGAGATCGCCGCCCACCCTGATCGGCCGCAGTCGCGGCAGTACACGGACGGCAGACGACCTGCGCGGGTGGCTTGGCTCTGGCTTCGCTGCGGTCGGGCGCTTTGGCTGGTGATCGCGGCCTGGTCGGCGTCCGACCAGGAGAACACCGGCTCGGGTGCAACGAACCGCAGCACGCGGGAAAGGGCACGCACCCACAGATGCGTCTCCACCAGCAGCAGTGGGCGCTCGCGGTCGGCGGGCGCGGACGGGTCGCGGGCGACCGAGATGAGCGCGATCAGGCGGGCCAGCGCGGCGGCGGCCGTGGTCGGGTCCTGGGCAGCGGTGGTACGCCAGGCGGAGGTGGGGTCGAACGCGGCGAGAGCTTCGGCGGACGTCAATGGCGCGTCAACGTCGGCGCGCAGCAAGGCATGGACCAGTGGATGCTTCAGTAGGCGGCTGCCCAGCTCACGCGGGTCGGTGGTATCGCAGCCGGCGACGGCCTCGGCGATCCTGTCCAGCGCGTGCGGCGCGCGGGCAGGGTCGGGGAGCGCGGCCAGGACGGCAGGGGTCGGCTGAGGGAGCGTCAGGTCGAGCTGAGAAAGGAAGGAATTGAGGTCGCGCCGATCCTCCCCGACCACGGCGTCGTCGGGGAACCGCACGCCGAAGACCTGCGAGGCGACGTCCAGCATCGGACGGGCCGACGTGACGCCGCCGGGCAGGATGGTTCCTGCCTCGGGTGAAGCCGGCTTCGAGGCGGCTGAGGTCTCGCCCAGGGTTGCCGACGTCGCGACCGGGCAGATCCCGCCCAGCGGGCGCCCCGGCTCGGAGGCTCCCACGGCGGCGGCCAGTCGCCGCAGCAGCATCGCCACGTCCGTGCCCTGGGCGCCGTCGTAGGTGTGGAACTCGTCGATCACGATGTAGGCGAGGTCCGTATCGAGCCACAGCGGGGCGTCATGCTGACGCTGCAACAGCAGGTCCAGCATCTTGTAGTTGGTGATCAGGACGTCCGGCGGATTGCGCCGGATTTCCTGCCGGTCCACCATGACTCGCTTGTAGGGCGAGGCGGCACGCGAGGCGCCCGCCTCACCGATGTAGAGCCCTGCGGTGACCTCCGCCAGACGCGGATCCTCCAGCAGATCGCCGAGCCGGTCCGCCTGGTCACCGGCCAGGGCGTTCATCGGGTAGAGCAGGATCGCCTTGATCCCGCCGCGGCCCTGCAACCGGGCACGGCGGCAGTGATCCAGAACGGGCACGAGGAACGACTCCGTCTTGCCCGAGCCGGTGCCAGTGGTCACCAGGGTCGGCAGGGGAGTGTGGCCACCCTTCGTCGTCAGCCGCGCGAAGGCTTCCGCCTGGTGCGCGTACGGCCAGAAGCCGTCCTGCCACCAGTCGAGGTGCTCCTGCCAGCCGGCGTCGGCCGAGCGGAACGGACGGCGGATACGCAGGTACGGGCCACGGAACAGCCCGTCGGCGGGGTCGGTGAGGAGCTCTGTCAGTGCATCCTGCGTGTCCGGCTCGGCCAACGCGAACGTCGTGGTCAGATACTCGACGGTCGTATCGCGCAGCCCCTGCGCGGCGAGTGTGGGCCTCATGACGCGGAACCGCCCCCCGTGGTATGCGAGTGTTCGGATGACGATGTCTCAGGTGCCCGGTGTTCATGGCTCGGGTCGAACGTATCGGCCGTCGCTGACAGGCCGGGCTTCGTCGCTCCGGGCACCCAGCCTACGTCGAGCATGCGGCGGGTGAACTCGGCGTGTGCCGCCCTCATCTCCGCCTCGCGGTTTGCGCGGTAGAGAGGCCCGGTATAGCCAGTAGGGACATTCGCCGTGACGGGGAAGTCACCATGGGAAATCAGCTGCTTCCATGCACCTTCGGGCTGCCCATATCCGCGCGCGTGCGGCGCATACGAAATCCGCCGCCCAGAAGCATCGAACCACATCTTATCTTCGTATTGTCGAAGCACCGGGAATCGCGAGTGATACATAGCAATCAACGCATCCGCCTCGATACCCAGCCATACTGCGACTAGAGCATCCAACTCAACGATGGCTGCCCGGCGAGATCGCTCCGTACGCAGCGGAGTATCACGAGTCCAAACGGAACCAATCGACCCAGAAAGCGGCGACAAATTCTGCCATTGCGCAGCCCATTCGTCTCCAACCCACCTCGAATCATAAAGGTCTGACCAGAGTGCGGCATAGGCACTCGTCTGGCAGTTCAGGCGAAGCGTTCGCAGCTCCAGCGCAGAAGCCAACGGATGCCCTGAAATTGGCGCCGGGAAAACATCAGCATCCGATACGTCCATGTGGACGCGATTTGTAATTCTGAGCAGATACTCCAATGGAATCGCCGAAAAGAAGCCAGCCACAAGTACAGTATTTTTATTATACTCAAGCGCCATGCTCCGCACGGCATGGATATGAGTGGGCCCTGGAGGGATGATGGCCGCCTGGAGAACTCGTTCATTCTTTGGTCGGTTCATCTCCCTCCAGGCCACCCGATAGAACTCCGAATAGGGGCGCTTGCTGGCATCGGCAAGCAGCTGCTGCACTGCAGCCCGCCTCTCCGATGGAGAGGCTTCAGGCAGCAATTCCTCGATATCATTGTTCGCCGCCGCCACTGCTGCGGGGCTATTCAAGAGCTGCGAGAATCTAACGGTATCAATCCAACGATCCTGTGCGGCGATGAACCGATCAAGACTCCCAGCCCGGCGATAATTAGTCCGAGGGACAGCATTTTCGATCAGGTTAAAGTGATCCCAGCGCTCATAGTCTCGCATTGTCTTTGAGCCCCCTGGTGGCGGCTGCTTGCTGTACGGCGTGGCCACGCCAATGAATGAGCCCTGGAGGATAACATCCTTCCAGCCATCTACCGGGCCGGGATGTTCAACAAAGTAGCCGGCAGTCCGGTCATTCTTTTCGTCATATCCGCGACTAATTCGCCGATTGGCGCCTCCGATCCGATATGGCCAGGATGCAAGGGAATGAATAGCCGACTCTTCAGAGGTCGTAACCGGGAATAGTATCCTAGTCTCCTCGACTGGCGGGGCTCCTTCCTCGCCAATCAGGGCGCGCCAACCTTCAAGGACATTCCGATCCACAACCAAAATACGTTTACCGTGCGCCCTGAGATCCCAGGTATATTTATCCTTCTCGGAATCCCATCGCTTGATAGCAGGCAAGGGGCCCACCCCATCGTGGCCTAGCGACCGCAGCAACACCTGAGGGTGGAATAGCCAGGAGATATGCTGAAACTTAATCTCCTTGACTGAGCCATAGACGTTCACGCTGAATCGGGTGTCGTTCATGACGGGCTTTGCGAACAGGTAGAGCTCATTTGCGAAGTCCGCGTGCAGCCTCAACCGCCGGTATGCCGCGCGACGCAAGGTACCGTCCTTCGATCCCGTCAGGTGCGTAGATGGGTGCAGCAGTCCAGCAATACCATGCTCTCCGATCGCCCGCCAGGACTGGAGCATGAATGCCCGATACAAGTCAGGCTGCGTTCCCGACAGTTCCGGGTAGGCGTCCACCGATGCCATGAAGCTTGACATCGCTGCCGAGTCAGCCAGCTCTCCCAGAAAAGTTGACCGTGCGCCAGCTTGGGCGAGTACGGCGGCCTTACGCTCGGCCCACTCCTCATTGCTCGGCTGGTCTGCGAGCTCGAACCACGGTTCGAACTCCGCAAGGACGCTGCTCTCCTTCCACTCCTGCTTGACCCACGGCGGGTTCCCCACCATCAGGTCGAACCCACCCTCCGCAAACACATGAGCGAAGTCCAGCTCCCAGTGGAAGAACCCTCGCTCCCGCGCGATCCGGTACGCCGTCCCATACCAAGGGAACAGGTCACCCAGGTCGTACGGTTCCTCCCACGCCGTGGCGTCGATCATCTGCGCGTCGAGGTTCCGTTCCGCCTCGTCCAGCTGTTCCAGGTCGGTAACCTCGGCGACCTCGAAGAACGACACCTTCTGCTTCCCCGAGTCGACGTCCACACGCCCCACTACGGCCTCGGCGAACTCGATCCAATCGTCGAGGGACTTCAGTGCGGTCTTGCGTCCCGGGTAACCCTTCTTGATCTTCGTCAGATCGATGTCACCCTGGAAGTACCGTGCACGGTCGGTGCCGTTCAGCAGCCCGACTTCCTCCAATGGCCAGAACCACAGCGAGCACCAGGCGTCCATCACCTGTCGCAATCGCCAGTACGGGCTGCCCTCGGCGTGCAGTGCCGCCAGCACCGCGTCGCGGTCCATAGCCAGTCCACCGGCGGCGACACGCGTCTTCGCAAGCACGTCGGCACTCGCGCCCCACACACCCACCGTGCGAGCGATCTCCTGTTCCGACAGCTGCAGCCGCTTGACGACCAACTGCCAGAGGTACTCGACCCGCTGGGCAAGCGCCATCAGCCGGCCGACCTGCGCGCTCTGCTCGCTCTCCTCCTGCCGTACCTCTGTCCGCTGGACGCGCTTGGCCGCGGCCATCCCCCGCCCGCCGCTTGCCGACCCGCTGAGGTTCAGGGCGCCCTGCTGCCACGTATCGAACCCAAGGTCCAGCGCCCCCTGCCCGTGCTCGTCCTCGAACGGCAGCGCCACGTCAGCCGTGACGGTCTCAGGCGCCGCCTTCCGCGCTGCCGCAGCCTTCTTCGCCGCGCCCCCACCCTTCGGCGCACGGCGAAGCCCCGCCCGCCATTTCGTCATCGCCTCGATGATCTCGGGTTCGAGCCACTCGGCCTCGACCCCGGCCACCACACTCGTCTCGGTCTGGTCGGCCGCGCCCTTCTTCGGCTTGCGCACCGACACGTCGTCGACCACCGACCCCCACCCCAGCGCAGGCAGCAGGAACTGGTGCACCGCCTGCCCGGGCAGCGGCTGCCCAAGCGGTACCTCCTTCGGCGCGGCCTGTCCCTTACTCCTGAGCCATCCGCCCTCATGCAGGGCGTTTCCCGGATACACCTTCCGTGACGCGCCGATGAGCGAATTGCCCCGGTGCAGGTGCAGCCCGTACCAGGGGGCCTTCATCCCCGGGTACATGGTGTTGAGCCACAGCGAGATCTCCGCCAGCTCCACCGCCGTGTCGTTGAGGTCAACCCCGTAGGCGTTGTGCAGGGCGATGTACGCCTTGGCCTTCTGGAACTCCCGCTGGTACTCCTCGGGGTCGATCTGCACGCCCCGCTCGCGCTCGGCCAGGCGCAGATACAGCTCGGCGAGCTGGTTCACCGCCTCGTTGAGGAACGCGCCCGACCCCAGCGCCGGCTCGCACACCCGCCAACGCAGCACGTCCGCCGCGTTCACCCATGCCTTCTCCGGCTCCTTCGGGTCGACCTTCCCCTCCGGGTCCAGTCGGAACCGCAGGGCCTGCTCGACGGTGGCCTGGGTCAGGGACTCGGGTGTGTAGTACGAGGCGCTGGTCTGCCGGTCGCGGCCCGCGAGCCGATAGACATACGTGCCCACCGGGTACGTCGCGGACTCCTCCTCGCGGGTCTCCTTGTTGACCGTCCGCTTCACGAAGACGCTGTCGCCTGGTGTGTCCGGGTAGCGCCCGGAGGCAACCTGACTGCCCGTGATCAGCCAGGACCCAGCCTCCGGGTCGCCGCCCTTGGCGACCTCGTACTTCACCTCGTCCATGATGAACCCGGTGTAGGACATCAGGCCCTCGTACACGGCACCGAGGTGGTTGATGCTCAGATTGGCGTAGGAAATGAAGCCGCCCCTGCCGTATCGGCCCTTGCCCTCGATCAGGGTGAGGTGGCGCAACACCTTGTGCAGGACATCGTTGCGCAACCGCAGGTCCAACATCTCAGGGCTGTCGCCGGCGCCGTGGCTGGGCGCGGAGAGCTTCTGCCCGACGAGCCTTATCGACGTGGGGTCGAACAACCGTGAGCGCAGGGCCTCGATCCGCACGCCCTCCTGGCCGTCGTCACCGCTGATTTCCGCGGCTTCCCCCATATCCATCGCGTCACGCGTGGAGACGGTCTCGGCCACGGGATGGCCCGTGAAGACCTTGTCGAAGAGCAGCGCCAGCGAGTCGTGGAAGTGGTGTCCGCGCCGGGCTCGGGTGTCCGTCAACTTCTCCGGGATCACCAGTTCCCGCAGGCGGCTGACGCTGTATCCGGTGACGTACTCCTCGCTCTTCATCGGCAGGATGTCGAGCTCCGGCCGGGCCTCTGCGTACAGCAGGAAGAGGATCCGGTACAGGTACCGGAGCGACTCCGTCGTCAGCAGCTTGGGCAGGTCGCCAGGCTCCTTGAGGACGTCGGGCAGCCACGCGGCAAGGTCCTCGACCCGCACCTTCTGCTCCCGGACGAGGTTCAGCACCTCGTTGGCGATGAGCTGGACCGAAGCCTGCAGGCCCTTGCGCAGGTCGCCGGTGACACCGACCGAGTGGTCACGGGATTCCGCGACGAAGCGGGCGATGTCGTCCTCTTTGCCGTCCTCCTTGAGACGCAAGGAGTCTGCTCCGAAGAGCGCGGCGATGACGTCGAGCTCCCCGGCGTTGGCGCCCTTGGCGCCCTTGCGGGGCAGCGCGACGTCGAGGCTGACAGCGAGGTACCGGCCCCGGGCGAAGTGTTCCCGGTCGGCGAGGATCATCACACCGCCGAAGAGCAGCAGGGCATAGCGCGGCGGATTGTCCGCGCTGAGCAGCCAGGCGGCGAGGTCGGTGACGGTCGTCAGGGTCTTGCCGGAGCCGACGCGGACCGGGGCGGGCAGTCGGCCCGCCGCCCCTCCGCTTCCATCCTCTCCGCCACCGCGTACCTGATCCACGGAAGTGGCGAAGCCGCCAGTGAGGACAACGAGTTGGTCCTCGCTGAGGGCGACGGGCACTGGCACTGTCCCGGCTGGACTGTGGGCGATGCGCAGGCTGGGAGCGGGGTTGTAGCCCAGGGCGCGCAGCAGCCGGTCGTGCCAACTGGCCAGGGCCGTACGCCATTCAGCCTCGTGGCTGCTGTCGCTCGCCCAGGCGGCGCCGGGCTCGGGGTTCGCGTGTGCGACGGCGGCGGCCAGTTCGTCGTGTTCCAGGAATCGCTGCGACTTCAGCGCCTCTGCGCCGGCCTGCTGGACGGCGACCGCATACACGTCCTCGGTGGCGTTGAATTTGTCGGCAGCGTCGCGCAGTGCGGCGCGGGCGGCGAGATAGGGCACTGACAGGTTGCGCAGGCCCTGCCGTGGGGTGTCCTCTCCCGCGCGTTCCTTGGCGGTCCACTGCTTGAGGGGACCGTTCTTGAGCTGCGTGGGCAGGATCTCGTCGAGGTAGAAGGCGGGGAAGTACTCGCCCTCGTTGACCAGGGAGTCGTACGTCACGCCTGTTCCTCCTGCCCACTACTGCAGTTGCTCATAACGTCGTTGGCGCTCATGCGCTGGGTTCCAGGACGGCCAGGACGCGCACCATCGGCTTGCCCGCAGTCCTGAGCCGCTCGGCGCGCTTGCGCAGCAGCTCGGCGGTCTCGTCGCGTGCGCTGCGCGCGAGGGCGCCGAGCCCGGGCAGGGTCTGCTGCCAGCGCCCGATCTTCTTCTCGTACTCGTGCAGCGGGGCGTCCACCAGCTCGTCGCTGAGTTTGCGCAGCTCGTGCAGCTCACGGCGGGTTGCGGCGACGGCCGCCGGGAGCAGCTCGGTAAGCGCGTCGCGATCGCCCGGAGCGAAGTGGTCGTCCATGCCGGGCCCAACGCCGAGCTCGGCGAGAAGTTCGCGCGTCAGCGGGCGGATTCGTGGATGGTCCTGCGTCAGCAGGTCGACGGCGAGCCAGGCGACCACAGTTGGGCGCCCTTCCGAGTTGGACCACAGTCCCTGGGTCAGGAAGACCGGCTCCGGCACCTTCTTGGCGTCCACCTGCAGTACGGGGGCACTCTGGCGGCCGATCTGGACCAGCACCTTGTCGGTGATCCACTCCAGGACCGGGTGCAGCTCGCCGACGTAGTGGGAGTCCGGCCACAGGGAGTTGGAGTGGGGGTCCTCGCGGGCACGGCGCAGCGAGTCGGCGGCGTCCGCAGCATCGAAGGTGAGATTCAGGCGCCGGTCGATGCCCTGATCGCGGCGGTAGGAGTCGGGCAGAATAGAGAGGCGGTCGGCCAGGTCCTCGGGGGTGTCGAAGCTCAGGTCGTTACCCTCGACGAGGGTCTTCAGCCGGAACGATTCCAGGTCCTCGAGCTCGTCGAGGCCGGCCAGGACGTAGTCGCGCCGGGTGGAAAAGAGACGCAGTTCCTCGACCAGGACCGGCGGAGCGGGGAGGTCGTCCACTGGCGCTTCCTCAGGTTCAGCTTCGCCCCCGGCATCAAGCATGTCGAGGAAGTCCATCCCGACCGGGCCATCGTCGTATTCGGCCATCAGCGCCTGCTCGACTGGCGGTTCGCCTTCCTGGGAGGCCGTGTGGGCCTCCAGGTCTCGAACCGCGTCCTCAGGGCGGCGGCCGGCAAGGAGCGACTCCATCAGCCGCTTCTCTTCCTTGTCGACATCGTGTTCCTGGCTGACGGCCTCCACTGTGCCGAGCACCTGGTGAACCACCGCCTCACGGTCCAGAACCCGCTGCGCGACATCCCGGTCGTCCAGTGCACCCTCAACGCCGGAAGCGAGGATCATCGCGCGGAACTCCGGCGGGTGCTGCTGTCCGTAGCGGTCGATGCGGCCGTTGCGCTGTTCGACCCGGATCAGGCTCCACGGCAGGTCCCAATGGATCAGGTGGTGGCACTGGCGGTGCAGGTTCACGCCCTCGGACGCCCCGTCACCGGTCAACAGCAGCCGCACATCACTGCCGGCCCGAGCGAACTCGTCCACGTACTCCTGCTGCTCGGTGTCCGACACAAGGCTGTGCAGAACCTTGACCGCGTTCCTGCCGCTCTCGTCCGTCTTCCAGCCGAGCAACGGCGGAAGGATTACCCCGAGCCAATCGAGAGTCTCGCGGCGCTCGGAGAACACCACCGCCCTCGTCCCGCTGCCGGACCTGACGCCGATCTCGCGCAACTCCTCCACCAGCCCGGCGAGTTTCGCTGCCCCGTGCTGTCCCTTGGTGCTGACGGCCTGCTCGATGTCACGGGCCAGATCGGCCAGGCGCAGCAGGGAGGCCACCTCCGGCGTGGACGCCGGCGGGTCCACGAGCGGCGGGTCGGTGACGTGCTTGTGGTCATGCGGCAGCGGGTGGCCCAGCTTCCCCAGTCGTTCCCGTACGGTCGCGAACAGCGCGCGGTGCGAAGACAGGAACGATTTCAACAGCACATACGGGAACAGTCTGTTCTCGTCGCTGCGCGACCCCGCTCCTTCGCCTCCAACCTCCCCGGGGCGTCGCAGCCAGAACGAAGCGAGCTCGGCGAAGACCTGATCCTCCAGATCCGTCGCATTCCGCTCCACCGGGTACGAGCCTCCCCGGGGTGCCCACTTCACCACCTCGACGGTCTTCCCGTCCCGCACTTCGGTCTTCGTCGCAAGTACCTGCGAGACCTCGCGGCTGGTCTTGGTGCGGCGGATGTAGAGGTGCCTCAGTTCGTCCGGCTGGGGGTCGTTCACGTCCTTGATGGCCATCGGATCGAGCAGCCGGACGAGGCCGGCGAAGGATCGCATCTTGCCGTTGTGGGGCGTGGCGCTGGCCAGGATCAGCGCGTCGGTGCGCTCCGCCAGGAGGTTTGCCAGCGCCCGGCGGTCGCTGCTCTCCCCGATGAGGTTGTGCGACTCGTCAATGACGACTGCGTCCCAGCGGACGTTCTCCAGCCATGGCTTGTAGCGCCTCGGATTCTTGATCGTGTCCATGGAGACGATCACGCGCTTGTAGTAGGTGAAGGGGTTGCGCCCCGCCGGGACACGCCGCTCGATGCGCGCGATGCCGACGCTGTCCAGCCGCACCAGCGGAAGCGCGAACCGTGTCCACATCTCGTGCTGGAACTGCTCCAGCACCGGGGCCGGCGTTACCACGAGGATCCGCTCACCGCGCCCGCGTCGGACCAACTCACCGAGCAGCACCCCGATCTCCAGGGTCTTGCCGAGGCCCACCACGTCGCCGATCAGCAAACGTGGCCGAAGGGGGTTGGCCAGGGCCTTCTCAGCGGGGCGCAGCTGGTAGTCCATGCGGTCAAGCAGGAATCCTTCGGTCAGCGCCAAGCCCTTCTCGGACTGTGGCAGGGGCGTCCTGCGCATGACCGCCTCCAGGAAGAGGCGGCTGCGCCGAAACTCCTTCGAGGTATCGGGCACCAGCCGGGTGTCCTCAGGACGCAGTACCCGGGGCTGGTCCAGGGAGGTAAGGAAGCGGGCCTCGTGCCCTCGGACCAGGTCGGAGGCACCGGTCGCCTTGATCAGGTACTCGCCTTCCCTGGGCTCGCTGATGCTACGGACCAGCCAGTCCTCGTCACGCACCTCGATAACGGTGCCGACGGCGATCCCGAGCGGTGCGGCTGCGCCGACGTGGTCGGGTGAAGCGGCTGCTGCGTCGGACATCGCGTGGTGACCTCTCGAAAGACGATCGCGCCGCTGTATGGGCGCTGAGCTGGCGGAATGGTCTTCTGTTAGCACCCTAGGCCCCGACTGCCCGGGGAGGAGGGCGAGTGGTGACTTCAGTCCCATCGGCCACCAGGTATCCGTCGGCGGCTGGAGCGTGCGCCTACAGTTTGCGGCTACGGGCGTACGCCTCGCGGAGGTACTTGGCGACGCGTAGCGCGGCCGCAGGTGCGACCCGCGGCGGCGCCTCAGCGGCGGCGCCAGCTTGCGGCGATTCGGTCGGAAGGATCATGGTCGTCCTGCCTGACGGTGCATCCGCAGGCGTAAGCGGCACCGTGACCACGTTCGCCGGATCGATCAACGTGGGCGAGTAGCCCTCTTCGGGCTCCTGCCCCGGTTCGGGCATTACCACTTCGAGCTCATCCGAGGCGAAGAGCTGCGCGAAGAGATCATCACCGCCAACCCACGG
The DNA here is from genome assembly GCF_050325825.1 of Kitasatospora sp. LaBMicrA B282. Taxonomy (NCBI): domain Bacteria; kingdom Bacillati; phylum Actinomycetota; class Actinomycetes; order Kitasatosporales; family Streptomycetaceae; genus Kitasatospora; species Kitasatospora sp. LaBMicrA B282. Next base: position 18,720 of record NZ_JBNQTI010000034.1, on the reverse strand, counting down.
CGCGTCGGGCGCTGCTCCGGCGTCCACCGCCTGCTGCGCCGCCGCCCGCACCTCGGCATTCGCGGCACCCGCAAGCGCCGAAGGGGGCAGTTCCGGCGCGAGCCCCGCCCCCTCGACCACCTCTCGCAACTGCGCGTCAGCGTCCTCGGGTGTCAGCCCGTGCTGAATGAGGAGCTCATGCAAACCCTGCTCCACCCCGTCGAGCGACGGACGCTGCTCCGGAATGGGCACAAGGATCTTGGCGAGCAGCGGGACGAATGTGTTGTCGACGTCGTCCCAGACCGGCGACACCAGGACCGGGCCATACGGATAGGGGGGACGGCCCGTCGCCGCAAAGAACAGCGTGGCTCCAAGCGCGTACACGTCGGCCGGTTCCTTGACTCGCTTCAGGTCAGTCGCCTGCTCCAACGGCATGTAGCCGGCAGAGCCGAACCCCAACCCGGTCTTGGTCACAGCCTGGCTGGTACGGCGGTCGACCAGTACCGCCAGGCCGAAGTCAAGGACGACGGGGCCGGTGGGGCCGAGGACGACGTTGGCCGGCTTCAAGTCCCGATGCAGCAGTTTTGCCCCGTGGATGGCACGCAGCGCGTCCACCAGGGCAAGCCCCAGAGCAGCGTAGGGGCCGACCGAGAAGACATCCGTCTTCTTGATCATGGTGCTGAGGTCAGGACCGTGCACGTAGTCGATCGCCAGCCACGGCTGCGCTGCCTCCGGGTCAGCAGCAAGCAGCGAAGGCACCCTGTCACTGACGACCGCCCGCACCGCGCCGATCTCCTGCGCGAACCGGGCGCGCTTCTCATCCTCGTCCTGCTGGGTGTTCTGCAGGTACTTCGGGCTGATGACCTTCACGACCGAGAGGGTGTTCTCTCGGTCGTCATCGCCCTCAGCCAGGTAGTACCCGGCTTCCAACTCGGGACCCAGGTTGTCCAACGGCAACCGCCGTGCAAGGTAGGCCCGGCCCATGCCCCCCTCGCCGAGAACGGCCAGCAATTCGAACGGGCCGAGCACCAGGGGGTCCACATCGCTGTCCAACGGCTTCATCAGCGCCCTCGTACCCCCGCCCGACTCGGAACTCGATCCTGAACCCGTGGCCACGTGCAAAGGGCACGGTGCACCCGCTACGGGCCCGCAGCACAGCTCACTGATCAGTTTAGAGCGCGTGCACATTAACCCGGCCCGATCCGTCGGAACCCGTCACGCTTCAGCATCCACAGCGGAGCTCACCACGCAGGGGCAGTCTCTCCAACACCTCCGAGTTGCCTGATCAGACGGCTCAGCTCGGCTGCTTCGGGCTCCTCTCGGAGGCCTCTGTCTCTGGGACTTTTCAGGGACTTTCAGCTCTGTCCGAGGGACTTTCGAGGGACGTTTTGGCGCCTAACACGGCAAGCCCCTGAAAGATCAGAAAGGGCCTCCGACGCAGGTCAGAGGCCCTTTCCGAGGCAAAGCCGAAGCTAGGGGCGGACGAGTCGGCCTGTACGCCGGGTTCTGTCTCCCGGGCTGCTTGCGCGGCCTGGGGAGGCGGCCATCCATCTAGGGCTGCCGTTGCCGACAGCCTCGTGCGGTCTACCCGCGAGCTTGGGCGAGCAGCCCTCGAACACCCGCGCACGGTGCCCGGGGGCACCGATCTTGACCTTGCTCCAGGTGGGGTTTACCGAGCCGGCCGAGTCACCTCGGTCGCTGGTGGTCTCTTACACCACCGTTTCACCCTTACCGGCGGCCGGAGCCGTCGGCGGTCTGTTTTCTGTGGCACTGTCCCGCGGGTCACCCCGGGTGGGCGTTACCCACCACCCTGCTCTGTGGAGCCCGGACGTTCCTCGGCGGGTCGTTGAGGACCCGTCGCGACCGCCCGGCCGGCTCGTCCGCCGTACTGGTCATCGTAGCCGGTCGGCGGGGCTGCCCTGGACAGCCGGGGTGGGTGTGGGTCGGGCGCTGGGCGGACCGGCCGGGGCGCCGTCGCTGAAGCGGGCGGCGACCCGGGCGGCGGTGCCCAGCGCCCAGGGGGTGCTGGTGAGCAGGCCGAGCACGGCGACGGCCAGGCCGAGGGCCATCACGATCCACCAGCCGGCGTGGCTGGCGGGCGCGAACCCGGCGGCCAGCGGGCCGACCACGGCGGAGGTGACCACGGTGCCGAGCACCGCGACGCCCAGCGACTGGCCGACCTGGCGGCTGGTCGAGGCGACCGCGGCCGCCACGCCGGCCTGGGCCCGCGGCATGCCGCTGACCGCGGCGTTGGTGACCGGGGCGTTGATCAGGCCGAAGCCGAAGCCGAAGACGCTGTAGGAGGCGAGCAGCAGGGCGGGCGAGGAGGTGGCGGTCAGCCGGGTGAGCAGCAGCCCGCTGGCGGCCACCCCGAGGCCGGCCAGCACCAGCGGGATCCGCGGGCCGCGGGAGCCGACGATCCGGCCCGAGATCGGGGCGCAGACCAGGGTGAAGCCGGCGATCGGCAGGGTCCACAGGCCGGCCTCGACCGGCGAGTAGTGGCGCACGTCCTGCAGGTACAGGGTGTTCAGGAAGAGGAAGCCGCCGAGCGCGGAGAAGGCGCAGAGCGCGATCAGGGTCGCCCCGGAGAACGGTGCGCTGCGGAAGAAGCGCAGGTCCAGCAGGGGCTCGCGGTGGCGGCGCTCCCAGAGCGGGAAGGCGATCAGCGCACCGGCGGCAAGGACGATCAGGGTCAGGATGACCGGGGAGGTCCAGCCGTGGTCGGGGCCCTCGATGATCGCGCCGGTGCCCGCGCCGAGCACCAGCACGGCCAGCAGTTGGCCGACCGGGTCCAGCCGGCGGGCCCGCGGTGCCCGGGACTCGGGCACGAAGCGGGCCGCCAGCGCGATGGCGAGCAGGCCGATCGGCACGTTGATCAGGAAGATCGAGGGCCAGCTGTAGTTGTCCAGCAGCACGCCGCCGACCAGCGGGCCGAGCGCCATGCTGATGCCCACCACGCCGCTCCAGACGCCGATGGCCTGGGCCCGCTCGCGCGGGTCGGTGAAGACGTTGGTGATGATCGACATGGCGACCGGGTTGAGCATCGAGCCGCCCACCGCCTGCAGGGCGCGGAAGGCGATCAGCCAGCCCAGGCTGGGCGCGATGCTGCACAGGGCCGAGCCGAGCACGAAGCAGACCAGGCCGAGCTGGAAGATCCGGCGGCGGCCGATCCGGTCGGCCACCGAGCCGGAGAGGATCAGCAGCGAGGCCAGGACCAGGGTGTAGGCGGCGACCACCCACTGCAGCCCGGAGGCGGGGGCCTTCAGGTCGTGCTGGATGGACGGCAGCGCGACGTTGACGATGGTGTTGTCCAGCCCGACGATCAGCAGGCTCATGCAGCAGATCGCCAGGATCAACAGGCGGCGGCCCCGCGTGAGGGCGGTCTGATCGGTCACCCGACCAGCCTAGGTATGGATGGGACGAATCCCCTCACAGTATGACTTGAGCCCGGCCGCCTCCATCGCCAGGTAGCGGCGGGTCAACCGCCCCAGCGCGAGGCCGGCGAGCGGGGCCAGCAGGCCGCTCTGCCGCAGTTCCAGGGTGACCCGGGTACCGCCGTCGGCCTGCGGGTGCAGGTGGTGCCCGGCGGTGGTCCGCAGGCCGGGGAACTCGGTCTGCCAGACGAAGGAGCGCTCCGGTTCGAAGGTGGTCACCAGCCAGATCGAGCCGGCCAGTCGGGGCTGCTTGACCCAGGCCTCGGAGCCCAGTCCGAACGGCCGGTGCTGCTCGCGCCGCCGGACCAGTTCGATCGACGGCGTCCACTTGCGCCATCCTTGGACGTCCGCCAGTACCACCCAGACCTCGGCGGCCGGGACCCGGATCTCCACCTGCTCGACGTAACGCACCGGCATGCACCCCCTGCCGCCCATGGTAGGGAGGCGGCGGGCGGGCGGGTAGATTTCCGGGCGCCGATTCAACAAACTGTTCAATGCGTGGGACGACGCGACGCACCGCGTCGCCCGACGCGCGACGAGACGAGATGAGAGGAGCCAGCGCATGGCCTACCTGGTCCTGCTGCCGCCGTCCGAGGGCAAGGCGGAGGCACCCGCGGGAGCACCACTCGACCTCGCCTCGCTCTCGCTGCCCGGGCTGACTGCCGCCCGGGAGCGGGTGCTGGCGGCACTGGTCGAGCTGTGCCGGGACGCGGCGGCGGACCAGGCCGCCGAGGACCGGGCCGCCGAGGTGCTCGGACTGAGCAAGGGCCTGCGCGGCGAGATCGCCCGCAATGCCGCGCTGCGCACCGCGGGCACGCTGCCGGCCGGCGAGCTGTACACCGGGGTGCTCTACGACGCGCTCGGCCTGGCCAAGCTGGACGAGGCGGCGTACGCCCGGGCCGAGCGCTCGCTGCTGGTCTTCTCCGGGCTGTGGGGCGCGGTCCGGATCGGCGACCGGATCCCGGGCTACCGGTGCTCGGGCGGCGTGAAGCTGCCGCCGCTCGGCGCGCTCGGCGGGTACTGGCGCCGGGAGACGGCCGAGGTGCTGCCCGCCGAGGCGGACGGCCTGGTGCTGGACCTGCGCAGCTCGGCCTACGCCGCCTCCTGGAAGCCGGCCGGCGAGCTGGTGGCGCGCACTGCGACCGTGCGGGTGCTCCAGGAGAAGGACGGCAAGCGCACCGTGGTGAGCCACTTCAACAAGGCCACCAAGGGGCGGCTGGTGCGCGACCTGCTGAACTCGGGTGAGCAGCCGGCCACCCCGGGCGAGCTGCTGGAGGTGCTGCGCGGCCTCGGCTACACGGTCGAGACGGCGGCCGCCGGCAGCGCCCGCAAGCCGTGGCAGCTGGACGTGGTGGTCACCGAGATCCACTGACGGCGAGTCGGGATGATCACCCGATGGAACGCCAGGAGAGCCTCGCGGAAGGCCGGGAGGAGGGCTGATGGGGCGTCGACACGGGACGCCCCATCAGCTCCGGGAACCGCTCAGCGCAGGTGCCCGGTGTCGTTGAGCAGCCGCAGCGAGGCGTTGCCGTCCGCGTAGTACTGCACCGCGCAGAACGAGGCGGCCGACAGCTCCATCCGGTAGACCGCGTCCGGCGGCGCCCCGAGGGCCAGCCGGACCAGCGTCTTGATCGGGCTGACGTGCGAGACCACCAGGACCGTCCGGCCCGCGTAACGGGCCAGGATCTTGTCCCGGGCCACCCCGACCCGCTGGGTCAGCGAGGCGAAGCTCTCGGTGCTGCCGGTCGGCTTGGCCTTGGTGGAGGCGAGCCAGGCGGTCAGGTCCTCGGGGTGGCGCTCCTGCACCTCGGCGAAGGTGAGGCCCTCCCAGTCCCCGAAGTCCAGCTCGCGCAGCCCCTCCTCGACCCGCACCGGCAGGCCCAGTCGCAGCGCCACCGCCTCGGCGGTCTGCCGGGTGCGCAGCATCGGCGAGCAGACCACCGCCTGCACGGTGCCGCGGGCAGCCAGTGCCTCGGCGGCCCGCTCGGCCTGCCACAGTCCGCGCTCGGAGAGCTCCGGGTCGCTGCCGGTGCTGCCGGAGAAGCGCTTCTGCGGGGTCAGCGCGGTCTCGCCGTGCCGCAGCAGCACCAGGGTGGTGGGGGTGCCCAGGTCGGCGGGCGCGGCCCAGCCGGCCTTGGCGGCCGGCGGTTCGGCGAGCGGCTCGGGCGCGGCCTCGGCGACCGAGAGCTCGGGTGCCGCCGGGCGGGCCTTCGGCTGCCACGCGCGGCCCGCCTGGCCCGCGTCCATCGCCTCGTTGGCCAGCCGGTCGGCCTCCTTGTTCCGCTCGCGCGGGATCCAGGAGTAGCCGACCTGCCCGCGCGGGAAGACCGTGCGGGCCTCGGCGGCCAGCGGCTGCATGTCCGGGTGCTTGATCTTCCAGCGGCCGGACATCTGCTCGACCACCAGCTTGGAGTCCAGCCGGACGTCCACCGTGGCGGTCGGGTCGATGGCGTGGGCGGCCCGCAGGCCGGCGATCAGCCCGCGGTACTCGGCCACGTTGTTGGTGGCCCGGCCGATGTACTCGGCCGCCTCGGCGATGATCTGGCCGGTGTCACCGTCGCGGACCACGGCGCCGTAGCCGGCCGGGCCCGGGTTGCCCCGGGAGCCGCCGTCCGCCTCGACGACGAACCTGCGAGCGGTCACGCTCAGATGCCCGACTCGCCGGTGCGGACCAGGATCCGACCGCAGTTGTCGCAGCGCACCACGGCGTCCTTCGGCTCGGCCTTGATCGCGTTCAGGTCGGAGACCGCGAACTCGACCCGGCAGCCCTCGCAGCGGCGCTGGTAGAGGCGGGCCGCACCGACGCCGCCCTGCTGCTCGCGCAGGCGGGTGTAGAGCTTCAGCAGGTCGGCCGGGATCACCTGGGCGACGGCCTCGCGGTCGCGGCCCACCTTGGCGGCCTCGGCGTCGATCTCGCCGAAGGCGGCGTCGCGGCGGGCGACGGCCTCGCCGAGCACCACGTCGGCGTGCTGCAGGCGGGCGGTCAGCTCGGTGACCCGGGTCTGCGCGGCCTCCGAACGCTCCATCACCTCCAGCACCACGTCCTCCAGGTCGGCCTGGCGCTTGGCCAGCGAGCCGATCTCGTGCTGCAGGTTCTCCAGGTCCCTGGCGGAGCTGACCGTGCCGGAGTCCATCCGCTGCTGGTTGCGGGTGGCCCGGGTGCGGACCTGCTCGACGTCCTGCTCGGCCTTGGTCAGCTCACGGGCGGTGTCGCCCTGCTGGGCCTGGGCGGCGACCACCAGGTCCTTGAGCGCGGTCTGGTCGGCGGTGGCCTTGTCGATCTCCGCGTGCTCGGGCAGGGTGCGGCGCCGGTGGGCCAGCTGGTCGAGCTTGGAGTCGATGGCCTGCAGGTCGAGGAGGCGGATCTGGTCGGCGGGCGCGGCGTTCAAGCGGAGGGCTCCTGTGATGACGGGGTGGTGCGGGTCAGAGGTGTGCGGTGGCCGGGCGGGCCGACTCGGCGTCGTACGGCATGGGTGCGTGCGCGGTCCACGGGTCGGTGACCCGGGTGGAGACCCTGGTCGCCACTTCCCAGCCGTGCTTCGCGGCGGCCGCGGTGAGCTCGCGGGCGGCCTGGTCGAGCCAGGGCCACTCGGTGGCCCAGTGGGCGGCGTCGAGCAGGGCGATCGGGGCGGCCTCGGCCGCCTCGGCGGCCGGGTGGTGGCGCAGGTCCGCGGTGACGAAGGCGTCCACGCCGGCCGCCCGGACCTGGGCGAAGAAGCCGTCGCCGGAGCCGCCGGAGACCGCCACCCGGCGGATCGGCCGGTCGCCGTCGCCGGAAACCCGCACGCCGGTGGCGGTCGCGGGCAGCCCCGCGGCCACCTGCGCGGCGAACGCGGCCAGCGGCATCGGCTCGGGCAGCTCGCAGATCCGCCCGATGCCGCGGCGGCCGGCCGGGTCGGTCGGGTCCGGGTCCAACGGGCCGAGGACGGTCAGGCCGAGCGCGGCGGCGAGGGCGTCGGAGACGCCGGGGTCGGCGCTGTCGGCGTTGGTGTGTGCCACGAACAGGCCGATGCCGGCCCGGATCAGGGTGTGCACCACGCGGCCCTTGAACGAGGTCGCGGCCACGCTGGTGGTGCCGCGCAGGTAGAGCGGGTGGTGCGTCACGACCAGGTCGGCGCCCCAGGCCACCGCCTCCTCGACCACCGGCTGCACGGGGTCGACGGCGAACAGCACCCGGCGCACCTCGTCGTCCGGATCGCCGCAGACCAGGCCGACGGCATCCCAGGACTCCGCCCACTGCGGCGGGTAGAGCTCGTCGAGCGCGTTGATGACGTCGGACAGTTTCGGCACCCGTTGAGACTACCGCGCGCGGGGCCGGGCCCGAGTCCCCGGCCGGGCCGGGCGCGGGGCCGGGGAGAGCCGGGCACGGGATCCCGGGGAGGACCGGGCGCGCGGCCGGGGAGGACCGGGCGCGGGATCCGGGGGGCGCGGCCGACGGCCGGCCGAGACCCGACCGGGGTGCGCCCGGCCGCGTCGCCGTCAACCCGCGCGCACCCCCGCGACCTGCCCCGACCCGCTCGTACGACCCGCCGCGCCGCCCACCGGAACCCGGTCCCGCCAGCCCCGCCACGACGTCGCTGTGGCAGAGCCGGGGGTCGGTCCGCACCCGAAAGGGCCGCCACATCACCCCAAAGAGTGAAGTGACCCGCGCTGCGTTGAGTGACCCCAGGGCCGAAAGTAACTTCTCCGGTGCGAACGGGAGTTGCGGCAGCCGATGGCGCCGGCAGCACCCGGTGCGCGGGGGTCCCGCAGGGATCCCCGGGGGGATTTCCCGGGGGGAATGACCGACAGCCGGACGGACACGGAGTGGGGTGGGAGCGGATGGCAACGGGCATACCGCTGCGACTGGCCGCGGGGCCGGAGTCGGTGGACCGGACGTGGCGGACCGGAGCACCTGCGGACGACACGCTGGTCGAGGTGGCCCGGGCGGCCGTGGCCGGCACCGGAACGACACCGGGGAGGGTCGCGGGTGGCTGGGGAGCCGCCTTCGACGAGTTCTGGTGCACGGTGCGGCCGCCCGCGGTGCTCGCCCGTCCCGAGCTGCTGCCCGAACAGGGTTGGAAGATCCACGTGAGCGCGGCCGCCGGCGTGGCGGCCGAGGTGCTCGGCGCGGTGGCCGAGGTGCTGGCCGAGGACCCGTGCGTGTTCAAGTTCGCGGCCGACCGGGAGCGGCTGCACCAGATCAACTCCCGGAACAGCGAGCGGGGTTCGGCCGGCAAGTTCATCACCGTCTACCCGTTGGACGAAGCCCAGTTCGAGCGACTGGCCGGCGCGCTGCACCGGGCCACCGAGGGCCGGCCCGGCCCGGTGGTGCTCTCCGACCGGCCGTTCGCGCCGGGCAGCCGGGTGCACTACCGGTACGGCGTGATCTCCGCCCGCGCCGAGCTGGGCAACGACGGCGCCTACCGCTCGCTGCTGCGGGCGCCGGACGGCCGGCGGATCGAGGACGTGCGCGGAGCCAGTTACCGGCGCCCGCCGTGGGTGGTCGACCCCGTCGAGGGTCGGCGGCCGGCCGGCGCACCGCCCGCGGGCGCCACCGGACCGGCCGGCCGCCCGGCGGGACGACCGGAGGGTGCGGGACGGCCGGCAGGCGCGCGACGACCGGAAGGCAAGGAGGGCGGCGTGCTGATCGGCGACCGGTACCTGCTGACCGCAGCGATGCGGCACGGCAGCAAGGGCGGGGTGTTCCTCGGCAACGACACCCGCACCGGACGGAACGTGGTGGTCAAGCAGGCCCGGGCGCACATCGAGGTGGACCGGGCGGGCACCGAGGCGCGCACCGCGCTGCACCACGAGGCCCGGGTGCTGACGGAGCTGGCCGACCGCGGCCTCACCGCCCGACCGCTGGACCTGATCGAACAGGCGGACTCGGTCCTGCTGGTGCAGGAGCACATCCCGGGCCAGCCACTGGGCAGCTGGGTCGCCGCCCGGCTGACCACCGACGGCGCGCCCGGCGTGCCCTGGGCGACGGCCCGGCCGATGGCGCTGGCCCTGGTCGACCTGGTGGCACGGGTGCACGCGGCCGGGTACGTGCTGCGCGACCTGTCCCCGGGCAACGTCCTGGTGCTGCCCGACGGCGACGAAGCGCCGCAGCTGCACCTGATCGACCTCGAACTCGCCTGCCCCACGGGCGTCCTGGCCGGCACGGCGGGCACCCCCGGCTACCGGGCGCCGGAGCAGCGGGTCGGCTCGCTGCGCGCCGCGCCGAGCGCCGACCTGTTCGCCCTCGGCGGGCTGCTCTTCCTGCTCGCCACCGGCCACGATCCGCTGCTGCCGGAGGACCTGCCGCAGGCCCGACCGGTGCCCGAGCGGCTCGGGCGCTGGCTCGCGCTGGCCGCCCGGCAGGGCGAGAGCGCCCGCCGGCTGCAGGCGGCGCTGCTGGGGCTGCGGGCGCCGGTGGCGGCGGAGCGGTGGTCACCGGCGCGGGTGCGGGAGGCACTGGCGGCGGACGCGGACCCTGACTCCGCCCCGGACCCGGCCCAGGACCCGGCAGTGACCGTCGCGACCGATGCGGGTGGGGCGGCAGGTGCGGGCGGGGCGGCGGAGGCGGCCGAGCGCGCCGCGGACGGGGTGCTGGACCGGGTCCTGCTGGACGGCCTGCGGCACCTGGCCGCCACCGCCACCCCGCAGCGCCCGGACCGGCTCTGGCCCACCGTGCCGAACGGCCAGCAGACCGACCCGTGCAACGTCCAGCACGGCGCGGCCGGGGTGCTCGCGGTGCTGGCCCGAGCCCTGGCCACGCCCGACCTGCTCGACGAATCGACCTACGGCGACGTCGAGCTGACGGTTCGTCACGCCGCTCGGTGGATCGAGCGACGGTGCGCCGCCGAACCGGTGGTGCTGCCCGGCCTGCACTTCGGCCGCTCCGGCGCGGCCTGGGCCCTGCTGGACACCGCCGAGGCCCTGGACGATCCCGAACTCGCCTCTCGTGCCCGCCGGTTGGCCGCCGCCGTGCCGCAGCACTGGCCCAACCCGGACATCTGCCACGGCGCGGCCGGCGCCGGCTTCCTGCGGCTGCGGCTCGGCGAGCACGAGGCCGCGCTGGCCGCGGCGCGCAGCCTGCTGGCGGCCGCGACGACCGAGCCCTACGGCACGGTCTGGCCGGTGCCCGCGGACTTCGACTCCACCCTGGCCGGCATCACCCACCTGGGCTATGGCCACGGGGTGGCCGGGGTCGGCGCCTTCCTGCTCGCCGTCCACCGCGCCACCGGCGACCCGGCCGCACTGGCCGGAGCCGAACGGGCGGCGGCCACCCTCGCGGCCACGGTGCGCCGCGGCGGCGACGCGGAGGCGGCTGCGACGACACCGGCCGCGGCGCCGACGACGGCCGCGATGACGACGGCTGCACCGACGACGACCGCGGCACCGACGGCCTGGTGGCCGCAGAGCGCCGGGGACCCGCCGCACGTGCGGCTGTCCCACTGGTGCAGCGGCTCCTCCGGGGTCGGCAGCTTCCTGATCCGGCTCTGGCAGGTCAACGGCGACCCGGCGGTGCGCGAACTCGCGACCGCCGCTGGGACGGCGGTGCTGGCCAACCGGTGGCGCAGCGGCACCAGCGCCTGCCACGGGCTGGCCGGGGACGGCGAGTACCTGCTGGACCTGGCCCAGGCCACCGGCGAGCCGCGGTTCCTGGCCGGCGCGCGCGAACTGGCCCGGCTGATCGCCGCCCGGGCGGTGCTGCGCGACGGGCTCTTGGTGGTGCCCGACGAGACCGGCACCGGCTGCGCCGCCGGGTACGGCACCGGCACCGCCGGTCCGCTCGCCTTCCTGCTGCGCCTGCGGCACGGCGGCCCGCGGCTCTGGCTGGACCCGGTGCCGGCCACGGCGGGCCGACTGCCCGACACGACGGGCCAGGAGCAGTCGCAGGTCGCGACGGGCCAGGCCCAGGGCCGGCCCCGGGTCCCGGAGAGCCGGGCACCGGAACGCGACTCCGCCACCGGGGCGGTGCCCCGATGACCGCCGTCCTGCGCGCCACCGCACCCGCCCTGCGCCGGCTGAGCTTCACCTTCGCCGCCGACGGCTCGCACGCCGCCTGCCTGGCGGCCGGCGCGGACGGCGGCTGGTACGCCGAGAGCTGGGCGCTGGACCCGACCGGTCCGGCCCGCCCGGTGCCGCTACTGCTCCCCGGGGAGCGCTCGGAGAGCCTGCGCTCGCAACTGGTCGCGCTGCCGGACGGCCGGGTCCTGGTCTGCCGGCACGACGGCGACCGGCACGACCTGGTGCTGCTCGCCCGGGACGGCGAGGTGGCCGCCGAACAGTCGCTGAGCACGCTGCGGACCCCCGGGCTCCGGTTGCTGCCGCTGCCGGTCGACCCGCTGGCGGCCCCCGGCGACCAGCCGGTCGCGGTGGCCCTGGGGACCGACATCCAGCCGACCACCACCGCCTACCTGGTCTACGCCGACGGCCGCGCCCCGCGCCAGGTCGCCGAGTTGCCCGGTTTGCACGGCGGCGGGGTCTGGCTGGACCGCACCGGCCGGCTGCTCGCCCTGGACCGGGTGCACGCCGGCGTGGTCAAGACCGTCGCGCTGGACCTGCGGCTGGGCACCGTGACCCCGCTGCTGGAGATCGCCGAGCGCAGCAACGACCGACTGATGCTCTTCGACCCCGACACCGGCTTCCTGCTGCTGCGCAGCGACGCCGCCGGCGAGGACCGGCTCGGCTGGGGGGTGCTCGGCAGCGAGCGGCCGGTGCGCTTCCCGGACTGCCTGCACACCCCCGGCCGGTTCCTGCGCCCGGTGGCGGTGGAACCCGGCTCGGTCACTGCCGAGCGGAGCCGGGTGGCGGTGCAGATCGACCACGGCGCCGCCTCGGCCCTGGTGCTCTGGCGGCCGGCCGACGGACGGCTGGAGCGACTGCCGGTGCCGCCCGGACGGTTCGGCGCGATCGGGCACTGGTCGGCCGCGGCCGGGCTCCGGATGCCGTACTCGGCGCCGGACCACCCGGCGGCGCTGGCCACCCTGGCGGTGGACCGGCTGCTGGCCGGGCGGGGCGGGCCGGCATCCGCGTCGGCGCTGACGCCGGTCCTCCCGGTGCTGCCGATCCCCGGCACGGGTCAGGGGGCGGTGCCGGGCGCGCCGGCCGGCGCGCTCGGTGCAACCGCGCGGGTCGTGGACACGGCGGCCACCGGCTGGCGGCTGGACGGCAGCGCCGAGCCCGGCGGCGGCAGCCGCTGGCACGGTGCGCACAGCCTGGAACTCGCCGGCCCCGCCGGACCGATCGAGGCCGTGGTGTACGGCGGCGCGGCCTGGCTGAGCAGCCCGCGGCTGGCCATCGCCCTGCACGGCGGCCCGGCCGACGCCTGGCGACTGGAGTTCGACCCCGCCCTGCAGCGGATGGCCGCCGAGGGCCTGGCGGTGCTGGCGCCCAACCAGCGCGGCAGCACCGGCTACGGGGTCGCCCACGCGATGTCGATCAAGGGCGCCTGGGGCGGGCCCGACCTGGCGGACGTGCTCGCGCTGGTGACCGCCGTCGCCGACCGGCGGGCCGCCCTCGGCCTGCCGCCGCCCGGCCTCTTCGGGGTCAGCTACGGCGCCTTCCTGGCGCTGCTGGCCGCCGCCCACGCACCCGCGGGGCAGCTCGGCCGCTGTGCGGTGGTCGCCCCGTTCCTGTCCGGCGCCCGGCTGTTGGCCGAGGCCGCCGCCCCGGTCCGGGCCCTGACCACCCGGCTCGGCGGCGGTGAGCCGATCGAGGACGCCCTGGGCCCGCGCGACGTCCTGGCCCTGGCCGGCTCGCTCACCGTGCCGCTGCTGGTGGTCCACGGAGACCGCGACGAGGTGGTTCCGGTGAGCCAGTCCCGCACCCTGCGGCACGAACTGCTGCGGCTCGGCCGGGTGGAGGGCGTCGACTTCCGCTACCTGGAGGTGGCCGGCGCCGGGCACGAGGTGCTCGCCGAAGAGGGCGCAGCCGTGCTGCACGAACTGCTCGCCGGCTTCCTGCGCGGCTAGCCCCGCGGCGGGCCCGCCACTGCGGCCGGCCCGCCACTCTCGAGACTTCCCCGACCCGCCCGTCCCACGGGCCGGCCGGGGAGCACCGCCCGTGCGGTCCGGTCCAGTCCGGAACGGACCGCACGGCGAACCGACACCGAAGGTGCGCAGGGCAGTTCGCGCTGCGCACCACCAGCAAGGGGAGGACCCATCGTGGAGAACATGACCGGCTTCGAGACCGACCTCGCGGCCCTGCAGGACCTGCCGGAGACCGAGTCGGCCGAGCTGACCGGCCACGGCAGCGGGTGCCAGTTCACCTGCCTGATCCTGACCTGCCTGATCTTCACCCTCTCCTGACCCCAGGAGAGGGGCTGGGCTGACCCACCGTCGGCCCGGCACCGGGCAGTACACCACCGCACGACCTCGCAGCACCGCGGACCGCGGACCGCGGTGCTGCCGCCCGCAGGGCACCGTCCGCCCGACCGGCCGGTGCCCTGCGGCACACCCGGCACCTCCTGGTGCCCCACCTCACACGTCACCCCCACCTACCCCCCCGGAGCTCACATGGCGCGGCGCTGGACTCTCGCCCTGGTTGTCGCGGCCCCGGTCGACGCCGCGCTCACGCTGGCCCTGCCCGCCGCGCTCGCCGGGGCCGCCGACGCCGTCCTGGCCCACCCCGAGCGGCCGGCGGCCGCGACCCCGGCCGTACTGCTGTTGGCCGCCGTGCTGCTCGCCGGTGCGGTGGCCGCCACCGTACTGGCGCTGGCCGGTCCCGCCTGCTCGGCCGCGGCGACCGTCGCGCAACGGGAACGCTTCCTCGACCACGTCCTGGCCCTCGGGCCCCAGCGGGTCGGCTGGGCCGCCGGTGATCTGACGGCCCGGCTGGTCACCGCCGCCGCGGACGCCGGCAACCGCGTCCCGGCGGCGGTCGGCACCGGGACCGCGCTGCTCACCTCGCTCGGCGCGATCCTCGGGCTCGGCGTGCTGTCGCCCTGGCTGGCGCTCGCCTTCCTGGGCGGGGTGGTTCCGGGGGTGCTGCTGGTGCGGCTGTTCGGGCAGGCGGCGGGGGACGGGTTCGTCCGCTACCAGCAGGCCCAGTCCGCGATCGCGGCCCGGCTGAGCGGTGCGCTGACCGGCTTGCGCAGCATCCACGCCGCCGGGGCCGAGGCCGGCGAGGCCGCCCGGGTGCTCGCGCCGCTTCCCGAACTGGCCGCCACCGGACGGGAGTTCTGGGCGACCCAGCGTCGCACGGTGTGGCAGGCGATGCTGCTGATCGCGGCCGTGGAACTGGCGGTGTTGGCCACCGCCGGCACCCTGGTGGCCCGGCACGCGCTGCCCGCGGGCGCGCTGGCGGCCGCGGCCGGCTGGTCGGCGCTCGGGATCGGCTTCTTCGAGCAGGTGGAGGCGCTGGCCGGGCTGGCCCACGCCCGGGCGGGGCGGCAACGGCTGGCCGAGGTGCTCGACGCGCCCGCCCCGACGCCCGGCACCGCCGAGCTGCCGCCGGACGGGCCCGGCGAACTACGGCTCCACCGGGTGGTGGTCGCGGGCGAGTCCGGCGGCGCCCCGCTGCTCGGCCCGCTGGACCTGACCGTGCCCGGCGGCAGCACGGTGGCCCTGGTCGGCCGCTCGGGCGCCGGCAAGTCGCTGCTCGCCGCGGTCGCCGGCGGCCTGCGCGCGCCGGACCGCGGGATCGTGACGCTGGACGGCGTGCCGCTCGACCGGCTCTCCCCCACCGCCCGGCGGGCTGCCGTCGGCTACGCCTTCGAGCGGCCGGTGCTGGTCGGCCGGACGCTGGGCGAGGCGCTGGAGGGCGCCGGCCCGGAGCAGCTGCGGGCGGCCCGGGCAGCCGAGTTCGTCGCCCGGCTGCCGGCGGGGCCGGCCACCCCGCCCGGCGAACTGCGACTCTCCGGCGGCGAACTGCAGCGCCTCGGGCTGGCCCGGCTGCTCGCCCGGCCCACGCGGGTCGCGGTGCTGGACGACGCGACCGGCAGCCTCGACCTGGTCACGGAGTTCCAGGTGACCCGGGCCCTGACGGCTGCCACCGCCGGGCGGACCCGACTGGTGGTCGCCCACCGTGCGGCGGCCGCGGCCCGGGCCGACCTGGTGGCGTGGTTGGACGGGGGCCGGCTGCGGGCACTGGCGCCGCATGCCGAGTTGCTGGCCGACCCGGAGTACCGCGCTGTGCTGGTCGCGACGGCGGTGTCCTGATGGGCCGCCACACCACCGCCCGCACCCCGGGCACCCACCCTCGGCCGGGTCCCCGGTTCGGCCGGCCCGACTCCCCCGGCCCGTTCGCACCGCTGCGCCGTGCCGCGCTCGGCGCTGCGCGGGGCCCGCTGCTGCGGCTGCTGCTGTTGGCCGCGGTGGAGACCGTGCCCACGCTCTGCTCCGGGCTGATCCTGGCCACCGCCGCCGACCGGGGCTTCCTGGTCGGCCGACCGCTGGCCGGTTGCGGCTGGCTGGCGCTGCTCGGGGCCGGGCTGGTGCTCCGCGGCTGGGCCGCCAGGGCGGCGTTCCCGCAGGTCGCCGCCGTGGTCGAGCCGCTGCGCGACGCCCTGGTGGGCCAGGTGGTGACGGCTGCCCTGGCCGACCCGCACGCCGACGACCTCGCCGCGGTCGCCCGGCTCACCGAACAGGTCGAGACGGTACGGCAGTTGACCGCCGCCCTGCTGCGCACCGTGCGCGGCGTGGGGGTCGGCCTGGTCGGCGCGCTGCTCGGGCTGGCGCTGCTCGCACCCGTCGTGCTGCCGCTGGTGCTGCTGCCGCTGGGCGCCGGCGGGCTGCTCTTCGTCCGGCTGCTGCCGCCGCTGCTGCGGCGGCGCCAGGAGGTGGTGCTGGCCGGTGAGCGGGTGGCCGCGGAGGCGGGGCAGGTGTTCGGCGGGCTGCGCGACGTGGCGGCGTGCGGGGCCGAGCAGCGGGTGGCGGCCTCGGTCGGCGCGGCGGTCCGGGCGCAGGGTGCGGCGACCCGGGCGCTGGGGCGGGCCGGCGCGCTGCGGGCCCTGGCGGTGACCCTCGGCGGGCGGCTGCCGGTGCTGCTGGTGGTCCTCGCGGCGCCCTGGCTGGTGCTGCACCACTGGTTGACGACCGGTGCGGTGCTCGGGGTGATCGCCTACCTCACCCAGCAGTTGGAACCGGCCGTGCGGACCCTGTCCGGCGCGTTCGGCGGCTGGCTGCCGCAACTCACCATCGCCCTCGAGCGGCTGGCGGAGACCACGACCACCGTTGCACGCACCCCCACCCCGCGCGCCCCCGCCTCCGGCGTGTCGCCCCCCGCCGCGGCACGCCCGGGGCGCACCGCCCGGGCGACCGCCGACCCGCCCGGCACGCTGCGGGTCCAGCGGCTGCGCTACGCCCACTCCCCCGCCGCTGCTCCGGTGCTGACCGGGCTGGACCTCGGCATCGCGCCCGGTGAGCACCTCGCCGTGGTCGGCGCCAGCGGTGCGGGCAAGTCCACGCTGGCGGCGCTGCTGGCCGGCCTGCTGGCCCCGGACGCCGGACGCGTCACGCTGGACGGCGTGCCACTGCACGCGCTGCCTGCCGCGCAGCGCGCCGCCCGGGTGGCGCTGCTGCCGCAGCAGGCGTACGTGTTCACCGGTACCGTCCGGGAGAACCTCACCTGGCTCGCGCCCGACGCCGACCCGGCGCCCGCCGTGGCGCTGCTCGGCGCGGGCCCGCTGGTGGCCCGGCTCGGCGGGCTGGACGCCGAACTGGCCGACCCGGCCGCGCTGTCGGCCGGCGAGCGCCAACTGCTCGCCCTGGTCCGGCTCTACCTGTCGCCGGCCGCCGTGGTGCTGCTGGACGAGGCCACCTGCCACCTGGACCAGGCGGCCGAGGCCCGGGTGGAGGCGGCGTTCGCCGCGCGGCCCGGGTCGCTGGTGGTGGTCGCGCACCGGATCGGCTCGGCGCTGCGTGCGGACCGGGTGCTGCTGCTGGACGGCGGGCAGGCCACCGTCGCGCGCCACGGCGACCTGCAGGTGCTCTCGCCGCTCTACCGGGAGTTGGTCGGGCACTGGCTGTCCGGGCAGTCCGCGGTGGCGCCGGGTCGGCGTGGCGACACGCCGCCCGCCGGCGACCCGGCCCGCGTCACCACCCCGGTTCCGTCCGTTACTTCCGGCCCGCACGACCCCGCCGCCGCGGTCCCTCCCGTCACCTCCGACCCACCCGGTGCAACCGATCCGGCCCGGCCGACCGTCCTGGACCCGGCGGGCCACCGCCTCGGCCCAGGCCGCCACCCGCCCGCCCGCGGTGCTACCCGCGGGTAACAGCGGCGCACTCCGGATCGAGTAAGGTCCATCGGACACGTCCGCCGGACCAGGGAGCAGCGCCGCCATGATCGAGACCCGGGAGCAGACCGGCCCCGACCACGCGGCCCCGGCGCCCGCCCCTGCCCCCGAGGTGCTCGCCGCCTTCAGCGCGGCCGACGGCTTCATGCCGGTGGACGAGGGCCTGGCGCTCTACGCCGCGGCGGTGACGGCCGCCGAGCGGACCGGGCTGCCGGTGCTGGAGATCGGCACCTACTGCGGCCGCTCGGCGATCCTGCTGGCCGACGCCGCCCGGCGCGCCGGCACCGTGGCGCTGACCGTGGACCACCACCGCGGTTCCGAGGAGCAGCAGCCGGGCTGGGAGTACCACGACGCCTCGCTGGTCGACCCCGAGGTCGGCCTGATGGACACGCTGCCGCGGTTCCGCCGCACCCTGCACGCGGCCGGCCTGGAGCAGCACGTGGTCGCGCTGGTCGGCCGCTCGCCGCAGATCGCGGCGGTCTGGGGCGGCCGGGTGGCGCTGGTCTTCATCGACGGCGGCCACACCGACGAGCACGCCACCGGCGACTACGAGGGCTGGGTCCCGCACCTGGCGCCGGACGGCCTGCTGGTGGTGCACGACGTCTTCCCCGACCCGGCCGACGGCGGTCAGGCGCCCTACCGGGTCTACCTGCGCGCGCTGGCCGAGGGCTTCGAGGAGGTCTCCGTCACCGGCTCGCTGCGCGTCCTGCGCCGCCGCGCGGCCTGACCCCGCCGCCGCCCGCTCCGCCCCCACGCCACTGACCCGCCCCGACGGCCTCGTCGCCCCCCGAACGGACAAGTCGGCCGAACCGGTCCCGGGTCGACCCGTTTCCGCCGCCTTTCCGGGAGCCGACGCACCCGGGGTGCCCCGTGGCCGGTACCGTGACCACCGGCAGAGCACCGACCAGCGATCAGCCGCAGGGCCCGACCCGAAGGCGGGGGCGACACGATGACGGACCAGGGCGACATGACACCGGCGGTCTGGGACCCCACCGCGCGCGGCGGCGCGGGCGGCTGGGTCCGCCCCCAGCCGGCCGGCGCCCAGCCCCCCGGACCGGGCGCCCCGGTGCCCCCCGCCGGCCCGTACCCCGGCAACGCACC